>JAPZAR010000010.1 GCA_027460535.1 Candidatus Methanoperedens sp. | reverse complement strand
AACCAACCTGTTTACGCCAGCATAAATACTTCAAACCTCAATGGTACATATACGGTTAATGTCAAAGGCATGGCTTCAGCACCGAGGACTGATCCATCCAAACCATACTATCCGCTGAACGGCCGGTGGAGCAGTGTTGTAAGCAGGCAGCTTACTATAGTTCAACCAGCAGGGTTTGATAACGGGACTGTCTATGGAACCCTGGGTAACATTGCAGGTGCAACAATAACTACCAACACGGGTGTTTCCACAACAACGAACGAGACCGGGTTCTATTCCTTGAATTTAGTAGCTGGTACCTATCAGTTAACGGCTAGCAAAGAACCTCAGAATTATCCCAATAGTAGCGTAAGCGTGACTGTCGTGGCACGTACTACTGTAGTTCAAAATATTATCCTGACCCTTAGGCCCACGGGAACGATAAGCGGCACGGTCACTGATGCATAAGACAGAAGTTCAGTGCTGTGGCATTTGTTAGGTTGAATTGTTCACAATTCAATTTAGCTTGGTTCTTTGATGGCTCATATTCGATCACTTCAGTACCGATAGGTGCGTATAACGGCTACAAAATAAGGATATGCCCGAATATTAGCATCGTAAATATCAACACAGAAACGATATAAAGAATATTGCGCGCAGCGTGCGATTAATTTCTACAACGCAGGCGTATTGGTGCAGCGGGGCACAAGGGTGAACCTTGAAATGCAGTGTACTACCGAAACGGAAGGTCAGGAGGCAAGGGCAATCAAGACAGGAGAATTGTTAGCCAGATCGCTTTCGCCATCAAAGAATGCTTTGTATTGGTTGGTCCGGTCACCCCGGACCATCCAATAGCAGCCTGAACTTAATTTTGAGGGCAATATACAGCATCGATTTTCCGGTTGAGAGGTAAAAGCGAATTTTTATCTCATTTAAACTGTCTCAGAATAGTATCCTGCTGTTCTTGCCTTATGCTCGTCTATAAGACTTCCCACCTCGATCAGAACGAGGGTCAGAACCAGGTATGTGAATATTATTGTACCCGGAGATTCAGGGATTCCGCCTGCGGTCGCAGTGAGGTTTGCCTTTACAGCCATCAGCCCTATCGACGTAAGGGCAATCAAAAACCCATTAATAGTCCAGTATCCAGGTGATCTAAGCTGAAGAATATGAGTTCCAAGCAGCAATGCGAAAGTAAGCCAGATCTTGGCTATCACAAAGCCATAAAAACCCTGCGTCATGAATAAAAATCCTGCGATCGGATTTACTTCGATCCCGATCCCGCTCTTATCCATCATGAATGCTGCAGTAATACCATCGCCTATGCCAAAGGCGAGGAATGCCGTAAAATATAGAACGTGCTGCAGATTAATCCTTTCTGCGGTAAAGATAGTGAGCAGCCTCATAATGTAAATAAATTCGGATACAAATCCCCTGTGGATATTCTCTGTCATACTTAGTCTCCTGAAGAATTACTTCAGGCAATCATCCTCTACACAACAGGATATTGCAGGTTGCCACAAAAATTAGCAACTTCAACATAAAATGCCCTGAAGAAACTAACATTATGAAAAATTACATTGCCTATTTTTATTAAGGAGTACTTAAAACCGCTATCGACCACGTATGGCAAAGATTCGAAGGAGGCTTATGTTCTTCTGATCCGTGATGAGAAAGCACCCGAAGCAACAGAGCCGAATCGAAACCGACAACAGAGATCTCACAGTACACGTAGAAATACAAAACAGCAACTGCAGATGCTGACACGAACGTTCCCACGGCGACTGATGCATCCGGGTTCTATTCGTTAGCCGAAACCTCAGGCATAATATGATCTTGCAGCAGGTTCGATCCTGAGGATTATGTTATTAATACCGTAACGGCTGTGTTGAGCGCATTTGTGACGCAGGATATTGAGCCGGTCAAGAGCCCGACGGGTACTCTAACAGGAATTACAAGGGTCTCAATCTTTTCTATGGTCATAATCATAAGTATATATATACATATATGTATAATTTATATATGTATAATTTATAGACGATAAATTAATATAGTAAGGTATCTATCACATTTATTTGAGCTATGCCATTATAAATATGGTTTCTATTTAAAAAAGTTGGATAGGATATTGATGTTAGCAGGCGATCGAATCAAAGTAGTTTCTACATTAAAAAGAACAATGAGTGCAGGCCTTGTATTATTATTTGCAATAATTTTGCTGAGCAATGCTGGGAGCGCAACAGTGTATACATGGAAAAATAGTAATGGTGTGTGGATCGCCCCGGGCATAACAACAAACTGGGGGAGTTGCAGCAAACATCCTGGCGCATATACAAAAACATTGCTTACTGATCAAGGCAAGTCAAATTGTTCCAATACCTTTCACGATTCTTATTCACTGGACCCTGCGGTGGATATGTTTTTCAATAATTCTTATAAGGAAAATACTTTTGTGCAGGGAAATTGGTATTCTGGGCGTTTATCCGTAAATAGGAATGGTGATGGGACTTTTACATTTAAACTGATATATGTTCTGACAGATGGAACGATAATCCCCCTCTCAGGCAGCAGCGTCATTACCGTACCCGAAGACACAGGCAACGATTACAATATATCATTAAAATCCATACATGGTACAGTTCCAGGAGGGGCAAAACTTGGATTAAGGATATCAAAGAATGGAAGTTTATCCAAAACAAGAATGAAAATTTACTTTGGAGATAAGGGAGGTTTAAAAGGTACCCAATCTGGAAATATCTCAGTGACCGAAACCCCATCAGGCGATACCATCCCACCAGCCAGCATCACAAATCTGGCAAACATGATTAACACCCTGACCTTCATCAACTGGACATGGACCGACCCCTCAGATCCTGATTTCGCTAAAGTCATGGTCTATCTGGATGGAGTATACCAGAACGATGTATTAAAAGGAGCACAGTATTACAGCGCCATTGTTGCCCCGGGAACATACACCATCGGCACAAGGACAGTTGATACTAATGGCAACCAAAATGCTACCTTGGTGACGCATACTGCAACCACGATACTTCCGACTATAAGGTTCATTAACGGCACAGTGATGGACAGCAGTAATAAAACGGGCATCGCCGGGGTGACGGTATCCACCAGCACCTGTCTTTCCACTACGACCAATGCATCAGGGTTCTATTCATTTGCCGTTTCGGCGGGCACATATGGTCTTACTGCCAGGCTCGATCCCACGTATTATACGAACAATACGATAACGGTCTCGACTTTATTGAGCGCTGTTGTGGTGCAGGATAATGAACTGGTCAAGAAGCCGACCGGGACAATAACAGGAAGTGTTACGAATGTATAATACCGAGGAATAAAAAGTGAAGAGGCAAGACGAAAGTTTTAATAGTTATCAGTTCATGGGATATTGAATATATAGGCTAGGAAAGTTGCCATGAAAATAATGAGAGATATTGCAGACAGATATAAGCGGATTGCAGCAGGGATTGCTATAATAGCATTTTTGGCTATAATATATTTTGCAATGATCCCTGGCGCGTTAGTAGCATCTGCGGGAGTCTATACTACAAGTGGTGTCGGAATAAAGGATGCACTGGTTAAGCTTGTGGATTATCCGCAGTATAATGCTACTACGGCTCCAGATGGAACTTATACAATGCCGAATGTACCGATCGGTACATATAATATAAGCGCAAGTGCGATTGGATACGCAACTAATAAAAGCCAGATAACCGTAACGGCATCTCCACCTGATACAATTAAGGATTTTACCTTGAGTCTCAATGCAAAAATGGTTGGTATCATTTGGATCAGCTCTTATACCGGGGGTACAATCACATCCACCATGGCATCTCAATTGCCAAGACCTTCTGATATTGGCACTGAATTCTCCGGCCAATACGACAGCAGAAAAGATATTGCAGGTTATTACACAGCTATCCTGGTTTCAGATGTCTATGGAACTGGTGCGAATCTGGCTATAAATTACCTATACGATAACGGAACTCCCTACAGTACAGCCAACGGTGTGGTTCCAGTGAACGGCACGTTTACTCTAGCCCCCGGGGACAGCGGATTGTTAATGGGAAGAGTTGTGATAAAATCGAACAATCCAGTAGCAGCAGAGAAACGCATCGTGAGTTTCATACCTGGCACCTGGACCTCAAGAGGCATTATGTCCACTCTGATGCCCGAAAGAGGAAGTGCTGCAACTCAGTTCTTCGGTCAGTATGACAGCAGAAAGGATACTGCAGGCTGGTACACAGCGATCCTTGTGACAGATGTCCTCGGAACAGGTGCTACTCTTACCATAAATTACTACAATGATGCTGGAACATCTTATGGCTCCCCTGTCACTGCCGTTGTTCCAGTGAATGGCACCTATGTCTTAACCCCTGGTGACAGCGGTCAATTACTTGGCAAGGTAAAGATCACATCAACTAGCCCTGTAGTAGCCGAGAAACGTATCGTCTATTTCACCCCGGGTACCTGGAACGCATATGATCTTATGTCAGATTCAATGACTAAACAGAGCGATGCCAGTAAAGAATTGATAGTTCCGATATACGATGGCAGAAAAGATACCCTTGGCTGGTACTCGGTAGTGTTAATATCAGATATTTCGGGGACAGGAGCAAATGTAAAGCTGGATTATCTATACCTCAATGGAACGCTCTATATGACAACCAACCAGCCGGTTCCGGTGAACGGAACTCTAACTATTGTTCCCGGAGACAGCGGCCTGTTATATGGCAAAATGCTGATCCATTCGGATAATCTGGTAGTTGGTGAGGAACGTATCGTCAACTTTGCTCCGGGAACATGGAATACCAGAGGCATAATGGCATTTAATCTGCTCAAGGATACAGACGCAGTAAAAGACCTTGTTGTGCCTCAGTATGATTCAAGTGGCGAATGGGATGCTGAAGTCGTAGTGTCAGCCGTAAATGGAGCATCATCACCATTGTTGAATTACTTCAATGGGGCCGGTGCACTGGATCACAAGGAATATTATGATATCCCCGTGAACGGGTCATATGCATTCTATCCAGGCGATGTTACGATGGGAAGATTAGAGGTAGGGAAAGTAACTGTTAATGGATAAGATTTAGGACTTGTGAAGAGTTGGAGTTGGAGCTTTTAGACCAACTCTTTACACTTGTTTATTCCTTTCATATCATTGTCGGAAATTTCTGTTTTGAGCCGATTGAACTCTTCTTTCTAAGATATGCAGATATGATACATTACTTTGACAGTATTAATTGTTTCATCTTTAGATCTCTGTGAGGCGAGTATCAATTTTATGTTTATTGTGTATAAGTTTGACCATTGGTTCTGAAAAAGCTGAACGAGATAATTTCCGGACTCTACAGGTACTATATGATAGAAAAGATTAATTACTGATTAAATAAAGAGAATAAACAATAAGAATTTTAATTTTATACTATGAATATTCCTAGAATTCAAATCCGAGCAAATTCAAAGCTATTCAAGCCTATATTAAAAATTCGAGCTATCTTGAAAATATGTAGACCGGCTGAAATAGTTTTCGATTTAACCGATGTTTGCCATCTACGTTGTATACACTGTTACCGAACTTTTGAGAATCAGATGCGCAAAACATTCTTATCAATAGAGGTTTTTAAACAGATTCCAGAAAGTTATTATAACTACGCCCGCCAAATAGATTTATCTGGAGGAGGTGAGTCAATTTTACATCCAAATTGGGATGAGATACTTGAATTTACGGCGGATAATGGTAAGCGATTGGTTACATTCAATACAAGTCTCTCGCGTGTTAAAGATTACCAATTAAAGCGTTTTGTAGAGTTGGGATGCGGAGTAGCTGTTTCTCTTGAAGGAGCCCGAAAAGAAACATATGAATCCATCAGAGTTGGGGCAAAGTATGAAACAGTTTTCGGAAATCTAAGACGAATCATGGATTATCAACGAGAAATTCAAAATCCTCGTTTCCATCTAATAATTTTATGGACATTATATAAACAAAATTTAGAGGAACTTAATGAGTTTGTAACTATGGCGTCAGAAATAGGTATTGAAGATATTTTTGTATATCCTCTGATACCACACCACAAAGAATTAATGGAGATGTGCTGTAATCCACAAAGTCTAGAAGTTGAGAAATATTTATTACAAGCACTCGAAACTGCTACAAGAAATCAAATAGATTTAAATATAGAAGACATTTTCATTCAGACTGAAAGGCTAAAAAGTTCTGTCCAACTAAATAAAAAACTTCCATTAACTAGATTCAATATTGTCAGAAATTGGCATCATCAACCCGACTCAGCTTGGTGCAGTTTACCTTTCACCCAATTAAAAATTGATCAAAGCGGTAATATACATACATGTGCATTATCGAGTAGGATTTATGGTAACGTTTTCGTAACTCCGGTAGATAAAATATGGAACAACCAAGAATTTTCACAATTAAGAAGTGAAGTTATTCTTGATAGACCGTCCCGATTCTGCACTGAATGTAGTTCTGGTGCAGCATGTTGTCCACGAATTAAATATTTGTTCAGAAAAAGATAAAAAAACCCATAATCTCCAATTCAATTGAGGTGGCTTTTATTCTTTATTTACATAATTCTTCATAAATTCTTTTTACCTTATTACCGATGATGTCCCAAGTGTATCTATTTACTGTTTTTCCATAGCCTTTTTCTCCCATATTATTCCTCAGTTTTTCATCTGACAAAAGGATACTAATTTTCTCTGCCAAATCATTTTCATCACATAGAAATCCATCTACTCCATCCTCTATTAAAGTGGACACGGGGCCACAATATTTATTTCCAATAACAGGCTTTTTACGCATCCAGGCTTCGCAATATACTATACCAAAGCTTTCTGACTCAGACATCATTGAAAATATATCGCATGCATCATATGCATCTAAAATCATTTTTCTGTCTACCTTACCCAAATATAAAACGTTTTTTGATGGGATAGGCATTTTATCTTCATCTGGTCCTATAATTACCAGGCGGCATCTTTTACCTTGACTGTTCAGCTTGTCTATTGCCCTGATAAGAAGATCATATCTTTTGGGATAGCTTTTCCTGCCTACAAAAAGAATGATTGGTGTGTTATTTAATTTGAATTTCTCTTTAAACCTTTTCCCGGAGATTTCTGGATTTGAAAATTCATTGAGATCCACACCTCCGCCTATTACTTCACACGGAACATCCAGCGGGTCATAGACATTGGTTTTTGTGTATTCAGAAAGCGCAAGGATCATATCCACGTTTTTGATTGCATCATAGTAGTGCCCCCAGTGATAAAAGCTATCATCAGGATGGAACAAAGGTAGCAGCACAGTAGGTATGCCATGTTTTTTACCAATATATGCACCATAGTTTAGGGTGTTGAAAGGCATCATCTGGCTGAGTATTATATCATATTTTTTTGCATTTTTATTTAGGCTATAAAGCAGTGAAGGCGAAAGAGGACCACGTAATCCCATAAATAGATAATTATAGATTTGAGGTCGTTTCAAAGCTTTATGTTTATATAGTTCCAAAAATGATTTACTGTTTTTCCTCAGAACTTTTACATAATCCTTGGTAAGATCGATCGATTTTTCAATCCCATCGGAAACATAACCGATGTCATTAATGGCAATACCCAATCGTCGCGAATCCGTCAGAGGATGCCACGATGCATTCAATGAAATTTTACCTACTATTATACCTTCCTCATCTATATCGAACTCAAATCGTTTCCACTCCTTCGAAGTACTAAAACCGTCAATAAATTTTCCATTTATTAAAAAATTTCCTTTTATAGATCTGGGACAATAAGCATTGAAAAAAATCTTTGAAATATTTCTGTCATTCACGAGAAAGTTAGCATATCTTTTTGTCCAGCGCATTTTGAAGAAATTATAATTTTCTAAGGAGTACCATCCCGTTCCAAGGCAGCTTTTTTCATTAATTATTATTTCTTTGATTTTGATATTTAATTCTTCTCTATCCAATTGTCTTTGGATTAAATAGTCAAATCCAATTGCTATCAATTTTGGGATAGAATAAGTATTATGTCGATATACTTCGATACCGTCGTGAATGCTTTGTGCTTTTTTGATCTTATTATCCCAATGAACTCCAGACCTTGAAATTGGTGTAATAGAGACCGTTTTGGTAGTAAATACATCCACATGAATCCCTGATTCCACTAATTTTTTAGAAATCATATACATTAGGTATTCTGCGCCGCCTACTATTTTCTCGCCAAAACGAAAGGTTAAATGCAAAGCATTCATATAAAACAAGATAGTTGCTTATTTATTATATATTTGGTGATATTTGATGAGTCGGAAGAAAATTTTGGTATTGAGTTTTTTCCCGGCTTTTTTTCCTCCCGGAAGCGGCGGAGAGCTCCGATTATACAATATATGTAGAAACTTAGCGAAATATTATGATATAACTATATTAAGTTTTACTTATCCAAATCCCGACAGAAAACTCGAAGTATACAAATTATTTAATAATGTTATTGAAATTCGAATTCCTAAAAGCAAGTTACATGACATACTGCACTATATTTTTTATAAATTTGGACATGTGCCTGAATGCTCTGGTGCGGTAGTTTCAATCGCTTCCAACTTTGATTCAAATTATAAAAAATTATTTAATCAAGTGATTAAAGGGTCACATATTTTAATTTCAACACATCCATATCTTTATAAGAAAGTCAAAGATAAAATGGTTATTTATGAATCTTACAATATGGAATATTATTTACAAAAGAAAGCATTTGGAAACTCAATAATCGCAAAAATTTTATCGTGGTACGTTTATTATATCGAAGAACATGCATGTACAAGTAGTGATATGATTTTTGCAGTATCTGATGACGATATAAATGATTTTCACAACGTTTATAAAATATCATTAAATAAAATCTTTTTAGCTCCAAATGGCGTAGACTTAGCAGAAATAAAAATACTAAAAGATTTTGAAAAATATGAGTACAAGAAAAAGTTAGGCTTAAACAATGCTAAAGCGTTACTTTTTTTTGGCAGTGCTCATCCACCGAATATTGATGCTGCAAAATCAATTATTGATAATTTTGCTCCTTTGTTACCAGAATATACATTTTTAATCGCTGGAAAAGTATCAGATTTTATTACGTCCCATGTGCCAAATAATGTGAGAATATATGGTGTAGTCGATGATGAAACGAAAAAATTATTGTTCAATGCATCAGATGCTGCCTTGAATCCTATGACGTTTGGTTCTGGTACAAATTTGAAAATGTTAGATTACATGGCAGCGGGACTTCCTGTAATAACAACTCCTACAGGAGCAAGAGGATTAGATATTGTTGATAATTATCATGCTATTGTTTGTGATATAGATAAATTCGAAAAAAATATAGTATTACTATTTAAAGATGAAATCATTTATAAAAAATTAAAAGAAAAAGGAAGAAAATTAGTCGAAGAAAAATATGAATGGCAGAAGATTGCGAATAAAATGCATACAAATATAGAGACATATTATGAAAAAAAAAATTCTCGTTTTGAATGATTTTCCCATATATCCGCCACGCTTTGGAGGTCAATTTAGAATTTATTATATTTACAAGAATCTGTCCCAAAGGTTCGATATCACATACATTTGCTTTGCAAAGAATGAATTCGTTGAAGTGGAATTAGGGCAGAATTTTTGGGAAATTCGAATTCCTAAAAGCAAAATTCATTCCAGTGTGAATTTATTGTTAGGAAAAATCTTTGGGATATCAGTAGATGATATAATTGCAATGTTTTTTTGTAATTATAACAAAAAATTAAATAATATAGTCAGAGATCGTTTATCAGACTGTAGTATTGTTGTTGCTTCTCATCCATACTTATATACATTAATAAAAAAACATGCACCGAATAAATTTCTGATATATGAAGCCCACAATGTCGAGTATTTATTAAAAAAAGCTATATTGGGAAAAGGATTTTTTAAAAGATTTCTATATACTAATGTAAAAAGGGTTGAGGACGAATTAGTAAGGAAATCTGATTTGGTTTTTGCAATGTCTGCTGATGAAATTAATAAATTTAAAGAAATATATCATGTAGACGAATCAAAAATATATATATCCCCAAATGGTGTTGATCTTCCATCATTTAGAACACTTTATAAAAACAGTAAATTAATTAAAAATAAAATTATAAATAAACCTTTAGCACTTTTTATGGGTAGTGGTCATCCACCTAATTCAGAAGCTGCCAAAAAAATCATAATCGAATTAGCTCCAAAAATGAAAGAAATATATTTTTTAATTTGTGGAGGGGTTTGTGGCACTTTTAAAAATAAAGATATCGATAAAAATGTAGGCATGACCTTTGAAGTAAGCGATGAGGAGAAATTCGAGATATATCGTATTTCAGATATCGCTTTAAATCCAATGGTAAGTGGGTCAGGCACCAATATAAAAATGCTAGAATATATGGCTGCTGGGTTACCTATCATTACAACTCCAATTGGTGCAAGAGGTTTGGACATTAAGAATTACAGGGATGCCATAATTTGTGAAGTATCAGAATTTCCAGAAAGTATACGAGAAGTTCTTGAAAATATTGAGCTTTACAATAAACTTAGCTTGAATGGTCAAAAGTTAGTTAAAAATAAATATGATTGGAATAAAATAGCCGAAAATATGGCAAATACAATAGAGACCGAAATAAGCAAGAAAAGGCATCACTTTTTCCCAATTACTGCATAATCTTGGTAACCATATAACAGGGAATTCAATTTATCAATATTTTGGTTCATTACCTCTAATCGCATCTTTTCTTCGATATTCATGTTTTCAGTGCTCTTAAGCTTGGCTAATTTAATGGTTTCATGAAACGATGATAAGAATATAAACTGAATTTCTCTAAAACCTACAGATTCAAGTAAGAACTTGATCGTTTCTGGATGAATTGGCTTAACATGGGATAAGTCCATGCAAAAACTTGAAGCAAATACAGATAAACACATGGGGTTTATAGTCTCAGCGATGAAATACGAACCATATTGCATTTTATCGTAGGTTAATTTTATGAGAGAGATCAAATCTGCCGGTTGGAGGTGTTCCACGACCTGAGCTGAAAATATGCCATCAAGTGATTTATCGCTAAGTGATGTAAGATAGCTCAGGGCATTATTTTGACTTACTTCAAGACCATTCTTCTGGCAGTACAGCACCATATCTTCATTCATATCGATACCCCTGGCGCCTATGCCGTTCTCTTTCAGCAACGACAGGAACTCACCCCTCCCGCATCCTATATCAAGGACGTTCTTGCAGTTTTTGAAATATTCGAGATAGACCGATTGACGCTTCCTGATATCCTCGGTGCTGCCGCGGAATTTTTCCTCGAACAGGAAGTAGTTCATCACGTCGTCAGTCGGCGCGCCGGGCAATTGTGTTAGGTCAATGTCTTTACTGAGGGCAGCCATAGCCTCATTGATCTTACTATCAGTCCCTTTCCTGATATCAGCCACAGCTTCGTTTATCTTATTATCAAGACCTTTGAGCGCCCCGGCAACATGAGCATTGAATTCTATCTGTTTCCCATTGATCAAATCCACATATCTTCTCATTTCGGAATTTATCAACCGCCTTCCCCAGACAAGGGGTTTGCCAATGATCTTTCGGTGGGAACTTATAACATATTCAGCATTTATATCCCAGTTGGAGTCGACATAATTGAGATCAGACTTGAGATCGCGACACCTGGCGCCTGCGAGAGGTGGTTGCAGAGGTTCGTTGATCATCGCTTCCAGTTCTTTTGTATATGCGCCGCTTTCTTTTCTTTTTTTAATATTCTCCCTTATCTGGCGCATGATATCCTCGACGTCAATGTCGCCGTCCTTTATCTCAATAGTATCCATTTTTGCGGTTCACCTTGGTTTCAGCCGCTCCACATCAGCCTTGACCATCATCTTCACAAGTTCCTTGAACTTGACCCTGGGTTCCCAGCCGAGGACGCGCTTTGCCTTTGAATAATCGCCCACCAGGTACTCTACTTCAGCGGGCCTGAAAAACTTTTGATCCACTTTAACGTACTTTTCCCAGTGAAGTCCGACCTCAGAAAAAGCAAGCTCAACGAACTCTTTCACAGAATGGGCTTCTCCTGTAGCGACAACATAATCCTCGGGCGTTTCCTGCTGCAGCATGAACCACATTGCTTCAACGTAATCCCCTGCATATCCCCAGTCACGCATCGCATCTAGATTTCCCAGGTGAAGCTCCCTGGATAACCCATGGTATATTTTAGCTACGCCATCTGTGACCTTGCGGGTAACGAACTCTAATCCCCGGCGCGGAGATTCGTGGTTAAACAGTATCCCATTCGTTACATGCATGTTGTAGCTTTCCCTGTAATTGATGCACATCCAGTAAGCATAGACTTTAGCGCATCCGTAGGGGCTGCGGGGGTAGAATTTCGTGTTCTCGTTCTGCGGCATCTCTTGCACCTTCCCGAACATTTCGCTTGAAGAAGCCTGGTACACTCTTGCGTCTTTAGAGAAATGGCGTACGGCCTCCAGTAATCGGACAGCGCCTATGCCCGTGACGTCGCCCGTGAGCACGGGCTGGTTCCAGGAAGTGCCCACGAAGGATTGGGCAGCAAGGTTGTACACTTCGTCCGGTTTGATGTCCATCATTGCGCCATTGAGGGAAGACTGGTCGGTCAGGTCTCCTTCCACAAGATTAATTTTGTCAGAAATATGCTCGATCCTTGATATGTTGGGGGTGCTCAGGCGCCTCACAAGTCCATGAACATCGTATCCTTTCTCAAGCAACAATTCTGCCAGGTAAGAGCCGTCCTGTCCCGTGATTCCCGTAATGAGTGCTGATTTTGTCATGCTTCATGTCCTTTTTTTATATTGTAAACAGCTTTCTATTTATAAATTATTGCATTTTTTATTATTCTGTCCATATCTTCTGTATTGCTATACCCAATTCACGGGTATCGCCATTTTTTATTGTATCATTTGGAACCCATGTTTTGTCAATTTTAATTGTAACCTCGGAAATATTTCCATATAATCGTGGTAATTTAAATTTCATTGTTGGGCTGCGGTTGGTATTCAGCCTGATGCCAGCCTTTCCCGAGGACTCCTGTGTCATTAACCCCCACATTGACATTATTTGTAACTGTAGCCAAATTTACATCATCTTTATGGACGGGTAAATGATCAATATCTTCTATACCAGTATCTTGAATTTCCCATACAGCTCTCTTTAATCCAATTTCAGGAAATAATTCTATAAATCTTTTTATTTTGCGTGTAAGAGATCTCTTATATTTTTTAACAGCTAATGGTGCAAATGAATAAAATTTTTCCACATCCGTCTCCTTAAGATGTTCTGTTCTGAGAATACATTTTCTAAAATCATATTTTGTAAAATCCGTTATCAGCAGGTATCCGCGGCTTTTTGCGGTCTCATAGAATTCGCTCCCAGGGTATGGCGTTGCAATTGCGAAACCGTAATAATCAGGATCAATTTTCTTTGCAAATTCAATAGCATCTTTAATGGTTTCGGGGGTTTCATCGATATTCCCTATCATAAATGAGCCGTATGTTTTTATTCCTGCCTTCCGTGTTAGTTTGAATGCCCTTTCTATTTCTTCCAGAGTTGTGCCTTTCCGTGTGATGTTCAGTATTTTCTGGTTCCCGCTTTCTACTCCATAGAATATCATCCAGAACCCTGCTTTTTTAGCTAAATTCAGTAGATCCACATCGACATGGTTTTTATTTACTCTGAAAGGCGTTTTAAAAATAATTTTATCATTCAAACCTCTGTCTATAATTCCATTGCATATTTTTTCGAACCATTCTCCATTTAGATTGAAAGTATCATCCTGAAAAAAGATCTCTTTAATACCAAAATCTTTATATAGATGTTCTACTTCACTCAATATTGATTCGGGGCTTCTAAATCTAACCTTTTTTCCCCATACAGGATTACTGCAAAAGGTGCATTTAAAAGGGCACCCCCGTGAAGCCATCACCTGTATTGAGGGTCTGGCACCCGTAGGAAAAGGACCTCGGTATCGTTCAATCGGTTGGACCAGCTCAATTGCAGGTAGCGGTAGCGTATCCAGATCTTCTATGAATTTCCTCGGAGCTGTCATTTTTATGATGCCATCATCTCGATAACAGATGCCGTCTACTTCGCCAAGATTTCCCCCATTTTCGATTCTCTTGGCCAGTTCAAGCATCGTGAATTCACCTTCGCCCATAACCGATACGTCAATCGATCCGCAGGCTTCAAGCACCTCTTTTTCAACTATCGTTGGATGGGGGCCGCCCACGACAACTATTATCTCTGGATTGACATCTTTAACAGCCTTTGCAGTTTCAAAAGTGGATTTTGTCTGGAACGTGTTCATCGTTATCCCGACGATTTGAGGCCGCTCGATTCTGAGTTTTTCTTTGATGTCTTCCAGTGATAGGTCATCGATATCAGCATCGATGATTGAAACATTGTATTTATTTTCCAACAAGATCGATGAGATATAAAGCAAACCCATGGGAGGATATACCGTGAAGAGGCCGCCCAGATATCGGGTATTCGGGTTTATGAACACTATTTTAATACTATTTTCCTCCGTCTTCTTCCCACTCATAATTGATGTAATACGTGCCTATGTCCTCTGTCCCGTTAATTACGTTGAAGGTATAGGTCTTATCATGGAAATCTAAATATTTGTATATCTTGTGAGGTACCTTTTCGGCAAGTGCTACCTGTATGAAATACCGCCCGTTCAAAAAAGGGATCTGCTTTAAATGCAGGGATATCCTGACCTCTCCAATTTTTTTCTTGATAGTATATGGATTGGTATAACTGCTCGTTCCGTAACAATGGTTCCCCTTTTCATCAAATATCCCGATACCCACAAGAGGTTCCTTCAGCTCAATATAGGAGTAATATGTGATCTCAATTGTCAGGGGATCTCCTGATTTAAATGTTTTACTCGGCTTGCCGTTCTTATCTATGAATCTTGCGCCCCGTATTTCTGCTATCTTTTCTTTCAGTCCGGTTAAGTCTTCTTTCCAGGGTTCAACTCCATCAGCTTTCTTGATTTCAAAGTCTCCAACACTGTATACATATTTATCGATTATCTCATTTGTCTCCCCAAATGCTATTTGCTCACCGTGTTTTAAAAGCAGAGCCCTGCCGCAGAATCTCCTTATGGAATTCAGGTCATGCGACACGAACACGATGGTTTTCCGCTCTTTAATATACTGCTGGAAAACATCCATGCACTTCTGCTGGAACTCCATATCCCCAACCGCCAGCACCTCGTCCATAAGCAGTATCTCTGGATCGGTCTGGACCGCGGTCGCGAAAGCGAGCCTGACCTGCATGCCAGAGGAAAGGTTCTTCAATTTTGCGTCCTGGAATTGCTTGAGCTCTGAGAACTCAAGTATCTCTGCGAGCCTGGCATCGATCTCCCGGTCGGATAAACCCATGATCGCGCCGTATATGTATATATTTTCTTTTGCAGTAAGGTCGGGCTGGAATCCCACGCCCAGTTCAAGGAATGGGGTGATCTTGCCGTTAATTTCGACTGACCCGCTGCTCGGGCGAAGGATGTTGGCGATGATCTTGAGGAGCGTGCTCTTTCCGCTGCCGTTCTCCCCTATGATGCCCACGGCTTCACCTTTCTTTACCGTGAAATTAATGTTCCGCAGCGCTATGAAGTCCTCGTATCCTTTGCGGCCTTTGAGAATACCGGTAAGTGATTCAAAAAGGGTATTTCTCTTTTCATGGGGGAGCCTGAACACCTTGGAGAGCTCGGAGACGATTATCGCGTCCTCAGTCGTCATAGCTCCTCCGCGAACCTGGATTCAAGCTTCAAGAAAATAAAATAGCCAAGGGCAAGTATAAAAATAGCCGATGCTACGACGAACATCGCATCCCCGGGAGCCGGCCATGTTGAATATATCACACTTCCCCTCAGCATATCGATAATGCTTGTCATGGGATTCAGCTTGATGATCAATGCATATTTCTCAGGAATCACGGAAAGGGGGTATATGATCGGGGCCGCAAAGAACCCTGCCTGCAGGATAACCGCCCATATATATTGGATGTCGCGATAAAATACGTTCAGTGCGGCAAGGCCGAAGGATAGACCCAGGACGAGCAGGAATTCAACAAAAAGAATGGCAGGGAAGTAAATCAATGTTGTACCCGGGATAACTGCGAAAACTGCCATGAATATCCCGAACACGATGAATTCCAGTAAAGTCATCAAAAGCGCGGTGATGCTTGAGCTGATCACCAGCACTTCTCGCGGGAAATACACCTTTTTCACAAGGCTCGGCTTGCCCAGGATGCTGTTCAGGCTCATGGTTGTTCCTCTGCTTAGCATGTTCCAGGAAATAATGCCCATCAGCAGGAAAAGCTGGTAGTGCTCTATCGTGACCCTCATGAAGTTCGTGAAGACCACGTAGAGAACGAGCAGCATCAGCAATGGCTCAAGCAGCGACCAGAAAAACCCCAGGACTGAATTCTTGTACCTGAGTTTGAAATCACTTATAGCGATTTTTTTGATGAGATGTCTGTAGTTCCAGATATTGGTAGTAAATGTCAATTTGTGTATCCTTGGGAAATAACATAGCTAAATTGGCTCTTCCAAAACTTCAATATATCTGCGTTCATCATGCCCTGCGGGTTCTGCATCGAAACCTGACGGTTCCGGACTCCCACACAACACCTATGCCTTGCGGGTATCGCGCAGCGATATCCATGTATGGCGGAGCCATAAGTCAAGGGTTGCGGCCCATGAGGACGCGTCCACGTATGCCGTACGCTGGCATACGTGTGCACGGCGTCAACTGACGTGACATTTGACGTCCTCCAGAGGCGCGGGAGGTCCGTGACTCTGGACCTTTATCTGCGGTTTTAGCTTTATAATTTGATACTTTATTATTCCTTAACACCTTCGTTCAATTTCCTGGAAATGAGCTTTTCAAAATTATTGACCATGCTATCCATAGAAAATTTCTCTATAACAGGACGCGGATCTACTTTTGTATCCAGTGCACTGGCGATGAGTTCTGCGAAATGATTCTCATTTTTTGCCAGGTATCCGGAAAAATTGGTCTCCGGATGGCTGCAGTTATTATAAGTTATTGCGGGCCTTCCCAGCATTTGTGATTCGATCACCGGGAGGTCCTGTCCTTCCCAGAGAGATGCATTTACATACGCTCTGCAGGTATAAATATAATCATACACGTTTTCCACATAGCCCATCATTTTTATTTTTTTATTTTTTGATAAGCAGAGGAGTTCCTCATAATAATCTGGATCCGGCTGTATCCCGATCGTATAGAGATAGACATCAGGGTGATCCTTTGAAAAAGCATCGAATATTTTAAAGAGGGTGTGGATATTTTTATATCTCATATGCCTCCCCACGTACAGGATAAAGTTACCATCGATCTTTCTTTGCGGTCCTGGAACGTTCAGCCCGTAGGGGAGAACATGCACCTCTCCTTTATACTTATATCTTCGAATGAGTTCTCGTTTCAAATATTCCGAAATTGAAAATACTATATCTACTCTTTTCAATGAGAGAGAATTCAAAAGGTGACTCTTTAGCCAAAACAGTCTTTCCCTCAGACCATTCATTAAATAAAAATCAGGCAATCCAGCATCATGCATCACATGGAAAAATTTCGTTCTGGAAGCAATGAAATTTGAAGGGACAAAATGAGACGACAAAACATCGAGATCCATTTTATTCAATATTTTGTGGGCACCGGGGATTTTTGAATTATCCTGGTTTATTTGTAAGAAGGGAACGTCTGTTTCGAAATTGTTCCTTGATGCTATCAGCGTTACATTATTCCTTTTTGAAAGCCCCTCTGCAAACCTGACCACCGCAGAGTCGATTCCATTGCCTTTATCCAGATGATACGTTATGATCCCGATATTCAGCGATTCCATGTTTCTATGCAATATTTTTTTGAAATGACTGCATAATAGCAGACATCCTTTTAATAAATTCATTCGTATCAAACTCTTTTGCCCTGTTTTTGCAATCCGTTTGATACTTTTCCGGGCTTTTTGAAACTATTTTAACAGCATTAATGATGGCTTTCTCATCAGCAGCAACAAGTATCCCGGTTGAACCATCGATCACCGTCTCAAGATAACCGCCCTCATTGACAGCAACAGTAGCTTTTCCCGAGGCCATCGCTTCTACAGGGGTCATTCCGAAATCTTCATCGATTGCGGTGGTGATGTGCCCTCTGCAGGTCGCATATAAATCGATCAATTCCTTTTCGGTGACGCTCCCCAGTAATTCCACATTCGGCGGCAGGTCCCTGATTATCCAGGATGCGTATTTCGATGCATGGTCTCCTTTAGCATAACCTCCAACGATAACCAGTTTCTCGTCGGTCATTTGCCTGAATGCATTGATCTGCAATTCGATGCGTTTTTCAGGGTAGAGCCTGTTAACAGAAAGCCAGAAATCTCCATACTTTTCGAATCTGTATTTTGATATATCAATGGCAGGATACACAACCATCGAATCCCGCCCATAATACTTCTTGATCCTTTTCTGGACATTTTTCGATATTGCGATGACATGTTCAATATGACCTGCAAAACGCCTGCTCATCGGTTCGTGAAGAGCTATCCATAGCATGAAGAATGGCCTTGCGATGAAAGATAATCTTCCCATAAAATCATCATGCAGGTCATAAAAAATCCTGGTTGGAGTAAAACAATACCACATATTGGGTTTATGCTTCCGGGCGGCGAAATGCGCCCAATTGCCCGAAAAGATGAAGAAATCATACCTGTCCGAAAAATCGCACAATGCAAACCGCAACGATGCATGGATCTGCTTGATCGGGGCAAGCTGGATCATCCTTCCGACGCTTATGATATTTACGTCCTCAAATCCCATCTTCCTGACGGAATCCCCATCCACGTCCGTGGTTATCACATCAGCATCAAGCCCCCGGGCAAGTGTCAGGATCAGCTTCTCCCCGCCCCCGATCGCTCCTATATAGTCGTGGAAGATGGCGATTTTCATTTGTTATCGGGAACTGTTTTTTGCAGATATTTCTCTATCTGGGTCTCGAATCCGGCGAACTTTGGATCGAACCCTTTTATAATTCTCATAGCATTTTGTATTTCAAATTTTTCAGAAGATAGCATTTTAAATAAATAGGGGGATTCTGCTTAATAAATCTTCCCGGACGGGGGCAAGTCAGGCACCTCCGCCGAAGGCGGCGGGTCTGGGGCTTGCGCAGTTTCAAATGAAAGATGTGGATATGACTCATCTCTCCGCCAAGATTTTATATCCATTCAGGATATCATTCTCCGAAACGGGTACAGAACGGCTTGAATTACCATATATTAATTCATAGCTTTTTAATAATCTGGTCTCATAGGGGTCATCAATCGAATATGGGACTGTAAATTCAAAATCCCCTTTTTCATCCGCTTTCACCTGTTGAGCATACTCGAACATCCGCCTCTGATTGGTAATAATAGTCCCCGAAAGGGACACAGTCTCCTTAGGTGACACCTTCCCGGCTATCTTTGCCCCTTTCACATATTCAAATATCTTGATATTCCTTGCAGGCTTGCCGAAGATGTCATAATGCGTCTCATTCGATTCATATACCATCCTGTAATTCTCAAGCCCACTGCCGTCGAATACATGCAGTCTTGCATACATGGTGTGGAAGTAATTCTCATTGGGCAGGTTGCTCTGGTCAAAATACATTGCAAGGTCCTTATCCGCACCATGTCATTATGCCATACTGCCCTCCAGCGGGTGTATTCTCCTTCAGCCACAGCAAAGGATCATACCAGTCATCCGATGGCTTGGGCGGGACCTGGGAAAGATCATACGCCACAGCCATATTCGGGATAAAAAGGAAGAGGAGGAAAATAACATAATACGGTCTTAGAGAAAGGGATTTGATCCTGTCTATGAAATATCCGGAAAGTATCGCGATATTTATCGCAAGCGTATAGCTAAAGCGCCTCTGGTATAGAGCAAGGGCCAGGACTATCAGGGTCCAGACAATAAAAAATATTTGCGCCTTATCCATCCCGTTCCGATGGGAGTAGAATAACCATGCGAACCCTATAATTCCTGCATAAAAGCTGAAAGTGAATGAATACCACACCGGGTTGCTTAATATTTGCCATCCAAGGAACGTGCCCTCAAAAGTATAGAAGAGAGGCTGGGCTTCAATTATCTGCTTCAACACGGGCGCGTCCGTGATCAGATATCCAATGCCGTGCGTCAGGCTTTCATAAAAGGATGGGATGACCAAATCCATGAGCAAAAAGAACATCATCACGGCCATGAAAAGGGGGGAAAAATACCATTTCCGGTAACAATGAAACCGATTAAGACAATTAGATTCAAGAAGGTGTGGTCATGAGAAATCAGAATATTTTGAATTTTTTTTTAATCTCTGCAAAGCACTGGAGCTATACATTAACTACTATTTAAGCATTACAAAAAGAATTATTTTTATAATAAATAGACTGATGCTGGTCAGGAATACCAGGCAATAATGGCCCGATGCAATTTTTCCCATGTTAATTCATGACCCAGGATTTTCCCGGACTAAGATGGGACTTTCTGTGTGCATCTTTACAAAAAGATCTGATACATCCATTTCAATGTATTCTCTAAAGTTGGCAGGATACTATAGTTTTGTGTTGGTGACACGTAGGTCATGCTGACAACCCAGTAATAAAAAAGCAATAACAGGGAAGCTTCAACAAGGGACAGTGCAATAAAGAAAGTTACCCAGGAATCCAATGCGGGAAGGGATTTCTTTTTGGAAAATAAAAGATATGCGGATACTGGGATCAAAAGGGCGGCAGAAGTGATCAGCGATACATAGTAGTAACTATCCATGAAAGGCGAAGGAAATAATTCAATGAAAACGATTAACATCAGTGGCAATGATATAGCATACATCCGGCCTATATTTTTAAAGTTAGTTTCGATCAGCTCCCGGACTTTATCGGTCCTGAGGGCAAAATAAAGAAGGATGATATACCCCACCAGAAGGTACCTGTATTCAAGAACTATGGGAGTATCCGTAATTATTGAAATTAGAGAATTTATATTAAATAAAATATATAATATGGAATACGCGCCAAATAGCAGAATAGTATACAACCCAAAAATACTATCCATTGTATTCAATTTAACTCTATTCTTAATCCTTTCTATCACAAAGGCAATGGCCAGCACCAGAAAGGGACTTATTAATAAAATACCAAATGTATTTCCTACCTTGAGAAATAGGACATCCGACAAAACCCTCAGCCAATTTCCACTTATGTCCGGATTCCATGTAAATCCAAGTTTATCTAAAAGCGCAAATTGATTGGCACTTGCCGGACTTTCGTTGAGTGAAATAAAATCGTTTGCGTTGGCCATTGTCATCTGGGTGCTGGCCAGAGGGGTAACTTCAATGATCGAGAAAGGATTTCCAAGAATAAATTGATTGAAACTAAAAAAAGGGATCAGAGATATCAAAATTATGAATGAGATCGTAACGGCATATTTAAAGGTCCGTTTAAAAAAAACGAAGTCCATTATCAGAAGAGATGCCAGTAACACTGCACCATCCAGAATTCGTGTCCAGACGCAAAGTCCTGCCGATAAATATGCAGCGTACATGAATCTATTATCCTTTTTTTCAGAATATCGGTAAAAAAGGATGAAGGTCAGCAAAGTGAGAAGAACAGCCAGATTGTGATGTTTCAACGTGATGGCATAAAAAGGAACCGGTGTTGCAACTAATACAAAAAAAGAGGCAAAAAGAGCAATTTTATTGTTGAAAAGTTCCCTGAATAAAAGATAAACGATCAGGACCAGAAAAGATGTGATAAGGATATTGGTGAATTCGATCGAGAGGACTTCCCCCCATTTCGGGAAGTAAATGGGCTTAAAGATATACAGATTGGCAGATATCAGGACGAAATACGCCATTATTCCGCTCGCATACTTGTGGTTTTTCGCAATAAGATAAACAATGGATCCGCCGCTCAAAGCCCAAAGCTGCAATATGAAAAGATGCGCACCATAGATCGAGTTGACTGCTTTTAGAAAATAGTATGCAGGGAGAGATAAGATCATAAGCGAATAGCTAAATTTCCCGTAGAGGCTGCCCCCTACTGATATGAAAACTCCTTTTGTCACATTTATTTTGGCGATTTTCAGGGCTATAGAGCCATGGATCAAATTATAAAACTGGTCCAGTATCACCCCTTCATCCGAAAAAAGTAATCGTGTGCTCGCAAAAGTGATAAGTATGAACAAGGAGCTTAAAAATACCAGTAAGGGGATTTTGTTGGAAGCGAGCAGATCGGTGATTCTATTGGGGAGTTTCTTGAACATATCTGATAAGGGTTGCCTGATTTTATTATCCTTGATGTCCTTAATGGTATTGCAGTAGATCATCATAAATGCAAGTCAGCCGCTCGACTATCCTGTCCCAATCGTATTCCTGCACTCTCGCCATGGCAGAGGCAGCCATTCTTTCATGTAGCATGGGGTCTTTGATCAACCTGGCAACAGCCTCACTGATCTCCCTTGCATCAAGGTCCACCACAAAACCAGTACCGTCATCGACAAGCGAAGATGCAGCGTTCTTCTCACCTTTCACCGTAACAACGGGTACTCCGCATGCAAAGGCCTCAAGTACTGCCATCCCGAATCCTTCGCGGCTGGAGGGTAGCGCCAATACCCCGGAGGACTTTATCCTGGCGATTAACTCATCATACTCCATGAACCCGAAGAATTTCACATTATCAAGGAGCCCGAGCTTCGCTGCAAGTCCTGTAAGCCTCTCTTTCTCAGGTCCCCCGCCAATAACGTGGCACTGCACGTGCGGCAGTGTTATCCTCAGATGATCCACTGCTTCAAGCATCAAATCCACATTCTTCTCCCTGATAAGCCGCCCCACAAATATCAGATCACATTTATCAGGAGAAGGCATGATTTCTTTTATCCTTTTCAGGTCGATGCCGTTCGGCACGATATGGATTTTTCTCCCTCTCACTCCAAGCGACTCAAGCCCCTTTCCGGTCAATGCCGATACAGCGATAGGTCTGGCAGCCAATTTTGCAACCATATTCTCAACAAGCTTCCCGAAAAAACCCCCGGGTCCGAGGTATTCATACCAATATTCCCCCCAGACCTCATGCCAGGTTACAGTCATGGGAGTTCTCCTGGCAAAGGACACAAGCTTTGCAGAAAAGCATGGAAAATACGGGAAGGCGCTCACATCGATCACATCGAATTTCTCCATGATAAGGTGTGGCAAGAGTTTCAGGGAGAAGATCAATGCCTCTGAAATATCCCGCCTGCCATTAACGTATAATTCCATCGGGCTGCATACCCCGTGCAGCATCATGTTCTCGTACCTGATAACAGAAGGGCCCTGCCACCATTTTATCCCGAAGACATGGACTTCATTCCCCCGCTTGGCGCATCGTTTGCCTATCTCGAATATCCTTTTTTCCGCCCCTCCTTTCACCCATGGGTAGACAGCATCATATACAAAGGCGATCTTCATTGGTTTTCCTTATTATCCAGCAAAAAAATACTGATTATGAGCGCGGAAAAGATTATCTGGATGCCAAGGGCCGCGAGCACCATGGATATGACCGCGTTCCCCACTTCCGAAAGCGAGCCGTAACCTGAAGATATCCATTTGAAAAGAACACTTGAACCGGAAACCATGCCCCCGAAGAACAAGATTATACCGATAAATAGCCCTACCTCAAGAGAATGGTAGTCCAGGAGCATTGCGGTCAGACCCGTCCTGTCTATTTTGTTATGAATTATCCCATAGACTTTCAAATAGGTGCCCGTGGCTATCATCTGGGTACCGATAATTGCAAGCATGCTTCCCAGGATGAATGAATGCAAACTTGTTGTTTCTACGTTCCCGCGCAATTCCAGAGTGAATGTCATAAAGCCGCCGAGTAGAAATAGGAGCGAGCCCGGGATGGAAAGAAATGGTGTCGGATTGTAAAGCATCATGAACCGCAGATGCCGCCATCCGTCACCCCACGAGTGAAGCTTGGAAGGTGTCTTCCTCGGATAATAATTGATAGGCACCTCGGTTATCCGAAGTTTTTTCCGCGCGGCTTCAATTATCATCTCGCTTGCGAATTCCATCCCCTCGCTCTTTAGATCCAGCTTTTCCAGCGCATCTTTTGTAATTGCCCTCATACCGCAATGGGCATCGCTCAATTGTGTCTTGAAGAGCATGTTCAGGACTCTTGTAAGTACGGGATTGCCTATGTACCTGTGAAGCCAGGGCATGGAGTTCTTTTTGATCTCTCCCTTCAATCTGTTCCCCATTACGAAATCCGCTTCGCCGGATAGGAGTGGTTTCAGGAACTTAGCCATTTCCATCAGGTCATAAGTATCATCGGCATCCGCTAACAGAAAATATTTACCCCTTGCGTGCCTGAAACCCACCAAAAATGCATTCCCATACCCTTTATTAGCGGGAGTTACGACTCTGGCACCCGATTTTTTCGCGATCTCACCGGAATTATCTGTGGAATTGTCCGATACTATTATTTCTCCTTCCAGTCCCTCCTGCTTCAGGCTTGACCATGCTTTCCGGATGCAGGTTCCTATGGTCATCTCCTCGTTCATACAGGGGATTATGATGGATACAAGGGGCGGGTTCATTGTGATAAGCATAA
This sequence comes from Candidatus Methanoperedens sp., assembly GCA_027460535.1. Lineage (NCBI taxonomy): Archaea > Methanobacteriati > Methanobacteriota > Methanomicrobia > Methanosarcinales > Candidatus Methanoperedentaceae > Candidatus Methanoperedens > Candidatus Methanoperedens sp. Next base: position 168,408 of record JAPZAR010000010.1, on the reverse strand, counting down.
CCTTCAGGCTTAAAATATCTTTTCTTTATCTACTCACTAAGTATATGTTAACACTTAAAATTCTGGTTAAGCCCTCTGTTAGAGCCCTGGCAGCCTGAACCGATAATTACATTAATAATAAGTCATAAAATGATAATAGCAGGATGAGTAATCCAGGAGCAGACTACAACCGCATATTATTAACAGATCAAAAATCATATTTTTCTTATACATGCTTAGAGGAATTAGCTACTGATGGAACAACCGAACAGTGAATTGAAGACATCCCGCTTTTCTCCGGGTGATATGCCGGCCCTGGGGGCAACGGGACATTATTTTATTCCCACCACGGCCCTTGAGATGGCTCATTTCATCTTCGGCACCCCCGGACTGCCGCATGATATCCAGGGAGCAGTAGCGGACTCTAATCTACATTTGCTGAACAGGTCGTGACAATGAAAACAAGGTATAGGCTATTGCTGATAATATTCACGGCTGCCTTCCTGTTGATATTGTTATTCATAATCCAGGAAGGTCGTGTAAACCAGGAAAGGCGCATATCGGTTCAACCGGAAACAACAAATGGCAGCGCCCAGAGAAAAGATATGCAGCAGGGCGGCAACTTCACCGTATTGGTATCCAAAGGTGTCTGCGAGGGCTGCCATATGTCGGGAAAACCATCCATCCCCCAGGCATTGACAGTAACGCCCCACGTAAACGGTGGTGCTTACTGCCTTATCTGCCATAAGATATCGCATGAGGTGCACCCCATTAATAAGAACGTTACATGCGAGAAATGCCACGGAACAAGTCCTACAAAACCCGTCTATATCAATGGGAACATATCCTGCAACAATTGCCATGATTATCCCGATCCGCTCTTGCCAAGCAAAGGAAATCTCATAACTATCCATATACCAAGGGGGGTAACATGCAGTTCCTGCCACACGGACGAGTGCACGAAATGCCATGCTGAGGTGGGCACGAGCGAGAGGTGGGAAAAAAGGATGAACCATTTCAGGACTATACTGGGAAGGTCTTAACGCCCGTAAAGTTCAAATATCAGCCTGAGGGACACTTCTATACTGTGCATCAGGAGCGCCGTGAAGTGGAACTTCGGCCCGAGATCTATTTAAAAGCAGTGAATTTGGCGTTGTACGATTATGTTTATAGTTCAGAAAACAAAATAGGGGTCAAGAATGGTACTATTCGAATTATTCGCCGCCTACGGAACGATGGGACTTTTAGCGGTCAGCATTATTTCTTCCATCATCCCGATACCCACAGAATTTGTCATAGTGGAGTTACTTCGTGTAGGGATAAATCCGGCAATAATTATAGTTACATTAATTGTAGGATCGATAACAGGAGCATTACTGGGTTATCTCCTGGGAAAATATGAGCTTCAGAAAATAATCCCGTTTCATAACAAAGAACGGGAAGAAAAAATGCAGATGCACTTTCGCAAATACGGGGTGACGCTGCTTCTCGTTTCCCCCTGGATCCCTTTTGTGGGTGATCTTGCCCCCATGGTCGCAGGAATTGAAAATTATGAATCAAAGAAGTTCATGATAGTGATCTCAGCGGCGAAGATTATCAAGAGCGTCGGCGTTGTATTGCTATTGATGAGAGGGATCCACTGGTGGAGGCTATTCATAAGATAGGTGTGCTACCCTTGTAAAAAGCCTGCAACAGATCAACCCTGGTCATCATCACCTGAGTGCCAGCGGTGACTTCAGGAATCTATTTTTTAAGCTGCCCCACGGCTATTATCACGACTGCAATTACTAGGCTTATACCCCCCAATGTTCTGAAAGGAACCGCAAGAGCCCTCAACGATGTAATCAGGAGGAAGTAGAACGCAAGAGTTACAAGAATTGCCCCCGCAACTGCAAGTATGCTGCCCAGCCTCTTGGTTTTATCCGACAGGTTGACATTGTCAATACTGAGTCCATAAACTATGTTCAGGATAGCCAGAAGGCCGCTATGAACATGAAGAAGTCGATTTACTACTCTCATACCCGGTTCTCCCATGTACAGCGTCACATTTTGCCCGGCGATCATTACTTCTTTTGTCGCAGCTGAATATGCCGCTCCCAGGCCGACCATACGGCTGGTAATATACAAGCCCATTAATGGGCCTATCAATAGCCATATCCAGCCAAACTTCTTGTTCAAATCACCTATTGCCATATTCCCTCCACTCTTAATATAATAAATTCGATAGCATCGTATTTAATTCTTGCCATTTGATTGGATTTTAAATATCTATAGCAGGCTTAAGCTAGATACATAATATACAATATAACACCTAAAAGAACTGCTGCAGTCCATGAAACAAAAATAATTCTCATGGAGGCTTCTGTCTTTTTTATCTCATCCAATATCAGGAATATGCCCATGAATAGCGCTAATAACCCTATGATCACATGGGAAACAATAAGCAAACCCATAAAAGTCATAGATGCAAGTGTCAGAAAATTGGAAATGAGAGAATAGCCCATCCATACGAAAGATAGGCTGCTTATAAGGACCGCAATCTTGGCCATTTTATCATGATTTGAAAAATTTTTCTTTCTTACATATACAAGACCTGAAAAAAGTATCAGGAAAGCTGCTGTCTGGGCAATCAGAACCATATCCGAGAACGAACTTGCCCTGGTTCCAAGAAAACCCATAAATTCTACTCCGTCTTACTCCTATCCCCATATTGGCAGCTTCGCTTAAATAAACATCCCGGGTATGGAGGGATTAAAGCATTTCAGTTTAACACAAATTAGCTTGTGACTTGTTCAAGGCTGCCTAGAATAGGATTTACCGTCATGAGAAATGGCTATAGACCTTTGATCTATCATTTCCTTACCAAGAGTATTTCTTATAAGACATATAAAACAAACATTATGCAATCCCTGCGTGCCAAACTTAGGGAACCGGTTTATCAGATACTGACCGATCACCTGATGATAGTGCTTGCACTGATACTGATCCCGGTTATTTTTTTGCCCGCCTTATTTACTTTCTCGCAGTTCATGCTGGCTTTGTTCAGGGCAGTTAGAGATGCTATCCTTGTGATATTCATTCTGGAGTACTTCTTAAAGCTGTACGTAGCAGATTCGAGGAAGGCATATGCTACTGAGCCGTGGCACATCATAGACCTTCTGATCGCTATCCTTGCTGCCACGAATTTCATTCCGCGGATACCGCTGGGAGGAATAGGAAGGATCTTTCCGTTGTTGCGGGTTGCTAGGATATTTGCTGTTGCTGGCAGGACAGTCAAAAGGGCGATCCCGGTAAGACCAATGGAGAAGGTTACTCCGCTTGTCTCACAGATGAAAATCAACATCCTCGAGGATGGCAGGATCATAAAAGGTGCAGCAAAGGAAGATATTGCCCGTTATATTGCTGCCCCGGGGCATATCTGGATCGACCTTCAGGAGGTTTCGGAGCTCGATATTGGTTTTTTGAGTGACACGCTCAAAATCCCAGGGGTTGTGCTGGAAAGCAAAATAATCAAGGAATCCTACCCAAAGATCGATTTCTTCAAGAACCTCACCACTATCTTCATCAGGGACTATAAACTGCGATCAGAAGATGCGGATACCAAAACCGTACAAATCCTGAGAAATAATATGCTCATTGCATGGGCCGACAACTACATCGTCACCATTTCCAATAACAAAAGCGAGCTATTTGATCTGATAAATGATGGCCTGTCGGTGAAGGATGAGGATTTTATTGTCAGAATTCTATACTCGATCTTCAGCAGAAAAATCAGTGATTATGAAGAGATCGTGCGGTCAATGGAGCAAGACATAACGGCACTGGAAGAACTACCCGTAGGTCAGATGCATCCGTTCCTTGAGAGATCGTTCTACTTTAAGAGGGAGATCCAGAAAATCCACAGCAACCTCTTGCATTTTAGGCAGGTGCTGGGGGCTGTTAGAACGAGAAAAATGTTGCCCGGCTTGAAGGATGAATATCCTTCCCTCTTCGGCATTCTCTTTGATGAATCAGTTTACCTTTCTGAGACATCTGACACCATCAGGGACAATCTGATATCGTTGATCGATCTTCGCATAAATACAGTATCCGTCGGGTTAAACAGGGTAATGAGGATACTAGCGGTGATAACAAGCCTCGGACTCATACCTTCAATCATAAGCGGGCTCTTTGGGGAGAACCTGATAGACAGTCCATATCCGGTCAGGCTATCAGAGATATTCTTCCTTGAGCTTTCCATAATGCTCCTGGCATTATATGTTTTCTACAGGCGGGGCTGGTTAAGGTAGCTGAAAAAGAGAAGGCGATCTGGAGGAACCAGGACACACCGCCGGACTTCAAGCGATGTGACTCAATCCTTTCCAAACTTCAATTTCCTTTTTATTAACTCGAGGGTTATCTTATTTTTCGCAGTCCACAGGTAGATGGCAATCACCCCCAAAATTGTAGCTATTGCCGCGATCAGGATCAAGTTCGAAGTAAAAGGCCTTTCTTTGACTTGAAATAGCTCTTTTTGTCCGAGGATCTCAAGAGTATAGTTCGCCGCCACAGCTTCCTTTAGTGTGAAATTGACTTCCTCTATCTCCCCGGGGGCGAGAGTAACAGACCTGTTATCCACGGCAGTTCCATTGACTATAAGCTCCACAGGAAGTGTATCTTTTTTGGTACCTGCATTTGTGATATTGGATTTGATCACAGCCTCGTCATCTGTAAAAACCGTATTGGGAGTGATATTGATATCAAGGGCCTCATACTGAGAAAAGGGTGCCCTGACGTCAATTTCCTTTTCTACGGTGATATAACCATTTTTTGAAGCTGTTATTGCGTGCGTGCCGCTTGTTTCCAGTGTGTAGTTCAGGGTACCATTACCATCGGTCGAGCCAATGGTTGTATTATCATATTGCACAGTCGCATTGCTAATGACTGTGCTATTGGATGTGACTTTTATGACTATCGTATCAAGCTGATTCGCCGTAGCAGGAGCATCTATACTCAGCCTGCGCTCTATATACTCCAGCACGTTTATGCTTTTAATGTCTTCCTGGTAGCCAAGCTTGGTTCCAGTTAAGTTGTAGGTGCCTTTCATGTTTCTGGAAAAAGTATAATTAAGAACACCATTACTGTCCGTTTGCCCGATCTCGGAAGAATCAATTGTCAGGGATGCGCCCTCAATTAATTCTCCGCCCGCGGTGACCTTTATTCCGACAGTATCGCCTGCAGTGGCCTGGGCCGGGGAGTCTATTACGAGCTGATTTGCCACCGTCTCAGGAGTCACATCAACAGCAAAGTAAAATCGCAGAGAATTATCAGTCGTATCACCAACTCTCAGGTTAATATTTCCCATGAGCACTTCATTTGCACCATTATCCAGGCCGATACTCCCGACGTTACTCATCTCTATGTTATCATTGCTTACGCTTCTGACTTCCATCATACCGAATTCATTGCCAGTATTGATGGTCGCGTAGTTTTCGGATACCTGGAACAATCCCTGCAAGAACGCAGCCTGCACTTCCGTACCTGAGAATACGCTGTCAAACCTCGCCATTATTATAGGAAGGTCTGACACTGCCCCAACTCTCTTTACGTACACATAGGTCTGACCGGCGGAAAGGGGCGTGGAATCTACCTCGTTCCCATCTTTTAATAATGAGATAAGCATAGTTCTTGCACTCATGTCAATATCTTTTGCCTTCAAGACATAACCCTCCTGCAGAGCAAGTGTGCCTCCCACAGAAATGGTGCGCTTGGTATCATCATCGATCAGTACCTTGTGAAGTTGGCCCTGAGAAAGCGCGCTCTTCGCAACGATTCCTGTGGTTGGATCAGGGGGGTTGCTGCTGGCGGTATAGGCCGCGAAATACTTCTCTGCCATGAAACCTATGACTTCATAGCTTCCAAAACCGGAGTAACCAAAGCTTACGTCCTCCGGCGTAGTTGTATATACCAGTCCCGCATCATTTATGGTTCGGCTGCCATCCAATGGTTCTGCAAGCCGCAGGCTCTCATTACCTATGCCTTCGTCCAGGTCATAATAAAAACCGACACTGGTCTTACCTATGTTCAACCCGAAGTTGTAAGGGGTCCATTCATCAATCGGGGCATCCTCTCTATAGATACTGCTCCTTACCTCAAAGCTGCCTGTTTTTTCAACAGAGAGGGCAAATCGGACCGCATTGCTGTTATCCGCCACTGCTATTTTCATATCTCCCATCAGATCCACTGTGCTTCCCTGATCTAGACTTACATCTGCATTATTTCTCATCTCTATTTTGTTAAAGCTTACACTTCTGACTTCCATCACTCCAAAATCATTTCCGGTATTAACTGTATCATAGCTTTCGGATATTTGGAACAATCCCTGCAAGAATGCGGCTTGCACTTCTGTACCTGAGAATACACTGTCAAATCTGACCAGTATTAAAGGAAGGTCTGTTACACCCCCCACTGTCTTTGTATAAACATAGGTCTGGCCCGCTGAAAGAGGAGTTGAATCCACCTCATTTCCGTCTTTTAACAGGGAGATAAGCATGGTCCTTGCGCTCATGTCAATATCTTTTGCCTTCAGGACATAACCGTCCTGCAGAGTGAGTGTGCCTCCCAGGGATATGGTGCGCCTTGTATCGTCATCGATGAGTACCCTGTGGAGGTGACCCTGGGCAAGCACGCTTTTCAACCCGATGCCTGTAGTTGGATTTGGAGGATTGCTGTTGGATGTATAGGCGGCAAAATACTTCTCTGCCATGAAACCTATGACCTCAAAGCTGCCAAAACCTGAGTAGCCAAAGCTTACCTCTTGAGGGGATGTGGTGTACACGAGCTTGCCAGTGTTTATGGTTCTATCGCTGTAGCCATTCAGGCTCATCGTGATACTCTCATCACCCACGTCATCATTGACATCATAGTAGAAGCCTGAGAAGCTCATGGGGTCCCAGGTGTATGTGAGTGAGAACTCATCCGGTTTACTGCCGTCCCAGATGCGGTTCCCCTTGAAGAAGAATTCAGGATGGACGGTCACATTCCATGATCTCGTGTCAGTTCCATTAGTATTGCTCGCCTCCACTATTATTGAATAATTTCCCCTGGTAGCTGAAGCGAAAGTGAAATTGGAATTTCCTCCTGCCTGGACCAAAAAAGGGCCTTGGGAGGTCTCCCCATTAACTGTCCAGTTCACATTTGTTGTCTGGTCAACACTGATATTGAATGATAACGAATCTTTTACCGTGATTTCCAGGCTCGGAGGTTCTTGAATCACGTCTATTTTAGGCGGTGGATAGATCCCGGCGACGAAAAGAGACAGACTTGTAGCTTCCCCGGTGACGGTATTATGGTCTGTATCAAGATTTTCAGTTATGTCTTCCCATACTGCATTGTTCAAATGGTACAGGCGTACATTGCTCCCGTTATATCCTTCCGGAGGTGTCGTATAATTCAGGGTAATTGTTACATTACCTGTGAAATTTGCCGATGTACTTATATCCACATAATTCCCAAGTGGCTGGAAGCCCGGAGCTAATGGCGATGTTTGGGTAGTTGATATCACGGTGTTACCCTGATCTGTAACCCTGCTGAAAATTGCAATTACTCCAGATGGCAATCCCAGAGGTATGACATTGTCTCCTGGAATGGTATTTGGCAATGTTGTACTCATATTCTCAGGCCAGGGTTGTGTTGCATTGTTTTGCGCAATATCGAAGGCGATCACGGTAATACTATGAGAAGTACCTGGCGCCAATCCGGTAGCACTGTAATCGTTTGATGTTCTTGGAAGATCGGTTTTGAAGTTCCCATCTATTAAAATTCTGGTTCCGTCAAAATCTATATCCGGGGGATTTTCCCACGTCCAGTTTATATAAGTTTGACCTGTGCCTGTCGCTGTCAAATTGGAAACATTGGCAGGAGGTGTTATATCTTTCACCACCCAGGTCCACTCTTTCGAAACTGTACCGTTATCGTTGGTTGCTGTAGCGTTCACAATCCATGTGCCGAAAACTGCGCTGGCGTTGGTATAGCTTGAAGAGGTCACATCTTCATTGGATTGAACCGGAATTCCGTTGATGTACCAGGCCACATTTACAGTCTGGTCGTAGGTAATATTGAAAGATCTTGAGGCTCCCTCGATATCAAGGACAGGCGATTCTCCAGGGGCAAATGCCGTTATTGCAGGTGCTTTCTCCTGCGGTGTAATTACGATCCATGTCCATTCTTCCGAAACCGTGCCATTATCATTGCCTGCTGCAGCTCTTATAAACCAGGTGCCCTCGGCTGCACTGGTGTTGGTATAGCTTGCCTCTGTCACATCTTCATTGGATTGAACCTGATTTCCATTGATGTACCAGGTAACACTTACGGTCTGGTTGAGGGTGATACTGAAGGTTCGCGATGCGCCCACAATATCAGATACCGGCCGCATAAATGGAGTGGAGTCAATTATGGCAGGTGAGCCTGTTTGCGATGGTGCGGCAGTTGCATTGGCGGTAGAATTTGCTGTGGTTGTAGCAGTTGCATTGGCCGTAGATGTTGCCGTGGTTGTAGAAGTCGCTGTACCCGTAGAAGTTGCTGTGGCAGTGGAGGTTGCAGTTGCCGTGGAGGTCCCTGTGGCAGTAGAGGTTGCAGTTGCCGTGGAGGTCCCTGTGGCAGTGGAAGTTGCAGTTGCCGTGGAAGTCCCTGTGGCAGTGGAAGTTGCTGTACCCGTAGAAGTTGCTGTGGCCGTGGATGTCGCTGTGGTTGTAGAGGTAGCCGTTGCTGTAAAAGTAGCTGTAGAATCTCCCGTAACTGCTATGGCAGTAAAAGTTGCCGGGGCCATAGATGTTGCCGTGCTCGTTGAGGTTCCAGTGGGCATTAGTGCTATTGCTTTGATATCATTGATGTGGGTTTCAAACAGGTGTCCTGCAGCTGCATATACCATGCCCAGAAGGATCAATACGGAAATGATCCATTTAATGTCCCTTTTAGTTATCATATGCCCCGAATCATATTTTCAACGATCCTCATTTTCAACCCCCTGGCGTATTCAATATGATATACTTGAAAATATGAGGACTCATTAGATATATAATTTCTGTGAGAGTTATTCCTGCATTCCCGGTACATGCATGGAGAACGATGTCTGAAAACATCAAAGCTGCGGCGATAATCAATGCACAGGATTGGAAGTATTACTTACTGAGGGCTAATATGCGGGGATTCCGAAGTTATTTATAGAAATATGAGGATATTAGAATAGAATGAGGATACTGATCATCTGTATTGACAGGGACAATGACCTGGGGGAAAAAGCAGGCGTAGTAAGCCCTATAATAGGCAGGGCTGCCAACATTGAGGCTGCCGTTAAACTTGGGTCGAGCGATCCTGAAGATTCCGACACCAACACCATTTTCGGCGGGATAAACGTATATGATAGGCTGGTTTCTGAAAAAAATGATGTGGAAATAGTTTCCATAGCAGGGGACAAGAAAGTTGGAGTTGCTGCTGACAGGAAAATATCCGAACAACTTGATAGAGTGCTTGAGCAGCTAAAACCGGAACGGGCTATCCTTGTTTCTGATGGCGCAGAGGACGAATCGGTCATGCCCATCATCCAGTCCAGGATAAAAGTGGATTCCGTACGGAGGATCATAGTAAAGCAGCACGAGAACCTGGAAAGCACATATTATATAATCAAACAGGCTTTTAACGACCCGAAGATCTCGCATACATTTTTCATGCCTATAGGCCTTGCGTTCATGATATACGCCATTTCATTATATGCAGGGCACCCCGAAGCTGCGGTCATTTTCATCACAGGAGCGATTGGTGTCTACATGCTTTTCCGGGGTACAGGTCTTGATGACGCAGTGAGCGACTTCTATGCATCTATGATGAATTCTCTCAATGGCGCGAAGATCACGTTCGTCATGTACCTGGCAGCTATAATACTCTCTATAATAGGAACCATACAGGGGGCGATTGAACTCTGGGCTTATTACAGCCAAGGGATATGGTCGGGCATTTTGATACTGCTCATGGGCTATGTCAATGCATCCATATGGTGGTATGTCCTTTCAGGGGTACTTATCAGTTCCGGGAAGATAGTGGACATGCGATTGAGCAATGAGACAATCGGGAAACACTGGGCTCATCCGTTCTTCATAATCGCAGCCGGGATTTTATTCTGGGCTGGAAGCACTTATATCCTCGTTATCAGTGAGGCGCTGGCCAGTTATCCTGTCATCAGTAATGGGCGGCAGTTCCTGCTTTCAACAGTCGTGGGGGCGATAGCCATAGCGACTATCGGAGCAAAACTTTCCGTAAGATCGGCTGAAAGTTCGCAATAGGAATTATCGAAGTATAATAGCCCCCGACACATTCCATTCATTCGAATATTTTAATTTTTTTGTCATATCCTGATTTATTGAATCAGGTACCAACAACAGATACCCGTTTTCATAAGCCGGCACCAAAATAACGCCAGATGCAGATTGAAGCAAGAATTTGATGGTGCGTGTCTTAAAATCTGTAAACTAATATCCGTTATGTTTTTCTACGGCTTCGTCCAGGGTCATTTCCCCTTTTGCGACAGCCCGGGCGAGTAGCCTAGGAATGGTCATGCGCCCGTTGGAATATTCCCGGCTGTGTTCCTGAATGACCCTCACTTCACCCTGTGAAGGCTCGATGAACTGTTTCCCTACAGTTTTTCCCTGGATCTTTGCGATATTTATGGCAGCAATTATATCGGAAATAACCTTACCGTGCACACCTTTGCCGAGGTGAGGGGTTGTTCCGGTCTCATCCACCATTTCGACATGCAGCCCGAGGTCAAGTATGTCGTTAACGATCCTGCTGCGGACAAGCCTTGCGCCGTGTCCTATCCTGACAATTATTTTCTTATCTTTGTGTTCCCGCATTATCTGCTTTATGAGAGGGCACACCTCGCCTACGGATACATGGTGGACCGAGATGGCCTTGTTGTTCCCGAGCACTGCTAATCCGGGATATTTCCCGGGGTCGATCCCGATCACAATGCTCTCAAAATCCTCATCGAACAGCAGGGAAACCGCTTTATCGACTGTTGCCTGTGGCCTGCCGTCAGCGATCACGATTCTGTCACGGCGGAAATCGATAGAAAGGGCTTCATCTTCGGTAGTAATGATAGCATCCACACCGGGCGGTATTGATTGCGCAGGGGTAAGTACCAGTATGTTCAGCCTTCGGGAACGTGTCTCTTCAATGATCGAGTGGTACACCGGGAACTCGTCGGTGACAAGGGCTATTCGCTTAACCGGAAAGCCCTCCATTGTAATATTTTCTGGATTGCACTTAGTATTATATTATTGTTCAGGGTATATTACTCTTTTCAAATAGTTTTCAGTAAGACCGATATTTTGTTCTTAAAACCATATTGTTTATTGTCTATGAATCACATACATGCATACGGAGATGGAAGTGATGATTGATTACACAAGAGAATCAAAATTGAGTGTAAAATCCGCCGTGGAAAAGCTTACAAAAGATCTGATGGACAACAAATGGGGAGTGTTGAGCGTGATCGATGTAAGAAAGATCCTGGCAGAGAAACTCAAAATAGAATACGACGATTATATTATAATGGATGTCTGCAATCCGGTTCTTGCCCACAGGGGGCTTTCGATAAACAAGCAGGCAGGTCTCATCCTTCCCTGCAAGATAGTGGTATATGCTGACAAAGGGAAAACGAAGATCTCGCTGTACAGACCCACGGTTGCATTGAGCACGGCAAGTTCTCTTTCGGGTTATGATGAACTGAATGGGCTCGCGGTGGAGGCAGAGGATGCCTTAAAAAAGATAGTGGAGGTGGCAACATGCAAACTGTAGATATAATGGAAAAGACCTTCGACTCGGAATCCAACGATATCGCCCTGTATATCGCGATGTCCCGTAAGGCAGAACAGGAAGGACATCTTGAAATAGCATCCTATCTATTCGATGTGGCAATGGACGAAGCTGCGCATGCCGCTGAGTTTGCAAACCTTCTTGGCAAGGTGAAGGATACAAGAACGAACCTGGTGGCGATGCTGGCGGGTGAAATAAGGGCAGAAAAAGACAAGGCAGAGGCCGCAATAATTGCGAAGGCAGAGGGTAATAAAGAGGCATCCCATTTTTTTGAGCAGTCGATGCAAGACGAAAAAAGGCACAAGACAGGAATAAGTGAGATCCTTTCGAATTTAGGAAAAGGATTAAATCAATAATGAACAATGATAATATGGGAGAAAATAATAATGGAACCAAAGAAAGTAATCGAAAGCATCGACGGTAAGATGGGATTCACCCCTGAGATCATGAACATGATGGAGGAGATGAATCCGGAATTGTTCGAGCATTACAAGAAATGCGATGACGGGATACAGGAGGATGGTGCCCTCCCAGCAAAGGTTAAAGTTCTGATGTCACTTGCGGTTATGGCATCGCAGAGATGCGATGTATGCTGCGAATCACAGATGAGGAGCGCTTTGAACCACGGCGCCACGAAGGAAGAGATTATGGAAACGATGAATGTCATTTTCATAACATCAGGAGCCCCGGGCGTGGCATCGTGCAGGAAAGCCCTGAACATGCTGCAGGGTAAAGAAGGGCACGGTGGCCATGGTTGTACCCCCGGCAGAAGACCGAGGTAACTAAAAAAGGTTAAAATACTTTAGTATTCATTGATTATCAATGAACTAACAACAGGGAGGAGTTATGAGCAACAAAATAATTGACGCATTGAACAAAGATCGGGAAGATGAGTTGAGCGCAATAATACAGTATATGAAGCACCATTATGAGGGGGAGGGGATGGAGAGTGCCGCAATACTTGAGATATTCAAATCGACGGCCAAGGATGAGATGAAGCACGCTGAAAAGCTGGGTGAACGCATAGTGTACCTCGGCGGGACCCCGACGAAGAAACCATCACCGATCGTAGAAGGCGGGGATCTAAAGAAAATGATCCAGGATGACCTCGCAAAAGAGAACGGGGCGATCAACCAATATAAAGAGCATATCAAGCTTGCGATCCAGGAGGGTGACCCCACAACAAGACTCATGCTCGAAGAAATCCTCTCTGATGAGGAAGGCCATGCAGATACGTGGGAAACCACGCTCGGTATAAAGAAATGATTGGAAGGGATACACAGCTGGTCGATTGCAGGGAAGCCATGGGACTTGGGCGCGGGGGCGGCATTGCCCAGCGCGGTACCCTGTCCGAGGCAGCAAGGCCAGATGTTGTTGCGATCGCTATGACGCCGGGGCGGAGGCATATCACCAAACCGGTGTGTGAGATCACCTACGGGCTTCGAAGGGAGGGAATCCAGGTAAGCGTTCTGGTGCTCGAGGCTGGGGCAGGGGTTCCCATGGACGAAGTTGGGAGCACCACAGCTTCAAAAGGTTATGGTGCTTCATTCGGGCTGACGGCGAAGGAGATAGAGCAGATAGCCAGGCACAAACTTGTGCTGATACACATGGGTAATGTTAATTCCCACATAGTATTAAAAACCAAGAAGATACTGAAATATGTCAACATACCTGCCGTCATAGCCTGTGAATATCCTATCGATTATGAGGATTTTGCAAAAGCGGGGATAAAGACAAAATACATAAGACCGAAAAACCCAGAAACAGAAGGCACTGTGGTCGCTATTGTAAGCGGCATAACCAGGGGCGAGACATGTTCGAGGGGTAACCTGAATGAACTGGCTAAAGTGATTCGCTACGAATTGAGCCAGAGGATTGAGGAGACCCATGCTGTCAGGAGCGACCTGTTGATAAGTGAAGGACTTATGGCAAGTGAAGAGGAGAGTGAATGATTTGAAATGTTATTTGTGCGCTAAAATGGGTAAAGATGTTGATGCTGTGGCTGCATGTATCGTTTGCGGAATGGGCGTATGCATGGATCACGCGATCTACGAAGAAACGCCTGTATGGAAAGGAGATTATCCTGTGAGACTTGAAAAGGATATCGAGAAAATGAAAAGGATACTCTGCCAGCCGTGTCATGAAGCCTTAAAGGAGAACTGGTGATTGTTATGTTGAAATGCTATGAATGTGCAGACCAGGGGTCTACTGAGGAAGCTGTTGCCCTTTGTATAATGTGCGGAAAGGGACTTTGCATGGAACATGCTCACAGGATCGATCTGCCGATATGGCAGGGGGGATACCCGGCGCCAGTCAAGGTACTGAAGAAAGGTCTGCCAAGATTCGTTTGCCAGGAATGCGGCAATATCTTAATGCCGGGTGCATGTGAGTAAGAGTGCATGTTTGAAGTGCGCTTTCACGGCAGGGGAGGGCAGGGTGCCGTCATGGCTGCCCAGGCGCTTGCTGAGGCAGCCGTAATCGAAGGGAATTATGCGGTAGCTTTTCCTTTTTTCGGAGCGGAAAGACGGGGCGCGCCTGTTCTTGCATTTACGAGAATAGACGCCAAAAAGATATTCAGCAAAACGCAGGTATATTCTCCGGATTGCGTCGTAGTTCTTGACGATTCCCTTCTTGATACCATAGATGTCGTATCGGGTCTGAAACCCGGGGGCTCGGTAGTCATAAATTCGAAGGATAGACCGGAGGACATAGACCTCGGTGTCAGTATTCAAACGGGGGCGGTAAATGCGACCTCTGTGGCGCTTGAGATACTGAAAGCCCCTATAACCAACACTGCCATCCTCGGTGCATTTGCGAAAGTGACGGGGATTATCAAGCTCGAATCGCTGGAGGAGGCTATCAAGAGAAGGTTTGGTGAAAAACTCGGTGAAAAGGTCGGGGAGAGGAACGCCCTTGCAGCAAGGACAGCGTATGAAAGAACTGTTACAGGGAAAAGCAAGGGGATTAAGAAACTTGAACCGAAAAAGCAATGGCTTCCAGCGTACCAGGATCTCCCTGTAGGTGGCGCCCTCATTGAGGGAAAAACAGACGCCGGGCTTATAGGCCCTGGGAGTTTTATCGAGAACAAGGTCATGGGCTGGGCAACGTTCCGCCCGCTGCGCGATAAAGAAAAATGCACCATGTGCCTTTTGTGCTGGTTCTATTGCCCAGAAGGGACCATCGTGCGCATCTCCGACAGGGGAGACCTCATGACCAATTATGATTACTGCAAAGGATGCGGCGTGTGCGCCAATGAATGCCCGGTGGACGCAATAAAAATGGTGAGGGCGAGGGTATGATGAAAGTCATCACGGGCGACCATGCTGTCGCTCTGGGCGCAAAACTCTGCCGCGTAGAGGTAGTGCCGGCATATCCGATCACACCGCAGACGCTCATCATCGAACATATCGCGGATTTTGTGAATGATGGGGAACTGGACGCAAAATTTCTCACTATGGAATCCGAGCACAGCGTTATGAGCGCGGCTGCTGCTGCTTCTGCAGCCGGGGCAAGGGTGTTCACGGCAACTTCTTCCCAGGGGCTTGCCTTCATGCACGAGATGCTTTATGCTACAGCGCCCCTGCGGCTTCCGGTCGTGATGGCGAATGCCAGCCGCACTCTTGGCGGTCCGCCCGGCATCTGGTGTGAATATAATGATTCCATGGGGGCGCGTGATTCGGGATGGCTCCAGGTTTATGTAGAAGATAACCAGGAGGCTCTGGACATGGTAATCCAGTCCTACAGGATAGCCGAGGATAAACGCGTACTGCTTCCTGTAATGCCTTGCCTTGATGGTTTTGTGCTCACCCATACGGTCGAACCCGTGGATGTCCCGGCGCAGCAGGATGTGGATTCATTTTTGCCTGCCTATACACCCGATATTATCCTTGATCCGAAAAGACCGGCGATGATAGGGACGTTCATGCCAGCCGAGTACATAATGGAACTGCGCAGGCAGACCGCAGGTGCTGTTGAATCCGCAAAAAAAGTGATCGGGGAGATAAACGATGAATTTGCGAAAGTATTTGGAAGAAATTATGGCGGCATGATCGAAAAATACCGGATGGATGATGCAGAGGTAGCATTGATCACCATGGGCACTGTCACAAGTACGTCGCGCGAAGTGGTGGATGAGTTAAGGAAAGAAGGGAAAAAAGCCGGACTCATCAAGCTAAGGTTCTTCAGGCCATTTCCAAATGAGGAATTGAGGGAAGCGCTGTCAAACGTAAGCGCTGCCGGAGTTTTCGATCGTTCGATATCATACCATGGCGGAGGACCTGCATGCAACGAGGTGCGCTCTGCTCTTTATGGTATGTCGATACCGATCGTTAATCATCTTGCGGGCCTCGGAGGAAGGGATGTGACTAAGGAGCAGATAAGGGATATGTTCGAGATAACCCTGAAAGCGGCGAAGGGTGAAAAAGTGAAGCCCGTGAACTGGCATAACACGCGAGGTGAGAGCCTTTGATAACGATCAAGACACTCTCTGATGAAAACCTGTTCACAGCGGGCCATACAGCCTGTCCCGGATGCGGGGTCGCGATGTCCATCCGGAATGCAATTCGGGTTCTTGGAAAGGAGACATCTGTGTATGTCCCCGCAAGTTGTGCAGTTGTGTTCGGTACCACATTCCCGTACGGTGCATGGAAAGTGCCTTTTTTCCACACGGCATTTGAGAACACAGGCGCATGCCTGACGGGCATGCAGGCGGCATTTGAGCAAAAAGGAAAAAAAGTCATTACTGTCGGGTTTGCCGGTGACGGCGGGACATATGACATAGGCCTGCAGAGTATGTCAGGAGCGGCGGAGCGCAATGATGATGTGCTTTACATATGTCTTGATAACGAGGCGTACATGAACACAGGGATACAGCGAAGCGGAGGGACGCCGTTCGGCGCGTGGACCACGACCACCCCGGTAGGCAGCAAGATCCAGGGGAACAGGCGTTTCAAGAAAAACCTTGGTGATATCGTGGTAGCACATGAGATACCATATTATGCAACGCTTTCCATCGGCCATCCTCTTGATTTCATAAGGAAGGTCGAGAAGGCTAAGGATATCAAAGGCTTCCGCTTCCTCCACATGTTCACGCCATGCATTCCTGGATGGAAGATGGACCCTTCCAAGACCGTGGAAGTCACAAAGCGCGCGGTTGAGAGCGGGATGTGGACTTTGTACGAAGTTGAGAACGGTGAGAAAAGGATCACCTATAAACCAGGGAAAATGAAATCAGTTAAAGATTATATCATGATGCAGGGCAGGTTCAGGCACATGAGCGAGGAAGACATAAAGACGCTCCAGATGTGGGTCTGCAAGAAATGGAACCTGCACTATAATGAAAAAGGCGCACCGGAAGTATGCGAAATTGAATTGCCGGAAGAGCATCATGCTGTTACCGAGGAACATAAGGAGATGCACGGACCATGAAAAAGATAAAAGCAAAACTCTACACGCTTAGCACCTGCATGCATTGCAGGGCTACAAAGCGATTTTTGAAAGAACACGGGATTGATTATGACTATGTGGACGTGGATAAATTGGATGGCAAAGAGAGGGATGAAATCCGTGCAGAGGTAATGAAACTCAGCGGTGGCTTGCGTTTTCCTACGATCGTGATCGGGAAAAAAGTGATCGTGGGGTTCTACGAGGATGAATTGAAAGAGGCACTCGGGTTATGAGAAATATTGATGACATGTTCGATGAAATGAAAAAGATCGCGGAAGAGGAGGGCTACCAGTTCAACCCTGTCCAGCAGGAACTTGATGATGTCCTCGATGGCCTGTGGGAGAATATCCACAGGTACGGATACCCATCGTGTCCCTGCAGGATGGCAGGCGGTGTCCTTGCAGATGATATGGATATCGTCTGCCCGTGCAACTACCGCGATGCCGATATCGTGGAGTATGGCTGCTGCCTGTGCGTTCTTTATGTGAGCGATGACTGGATCGCAGGTAAGAAGCCGCGCAATCCCATTCCGGAGCGGAGGCCGCAGGAATATTATGAGAAAGGCTATCCGGCTATGGCAGAACAAGAAGGAGCAGGAGGAAATGAAATGGCCGAAGTTTACAGGTGCACCGTATGCGGATATCTCTGCGCGCGGGAAGAGCCCCCTGACCTTTGTCCGATATGCAGGGCAAAGAAGGAGAGGTTCGAAAAGTTTGAGATGACGTAATGTGCATAAATTGAAGGGGGAAGATATACAAATGCGATTTTATGGCCAGCCAATCTAAATGAGGCTGGGCCAGGTATGCCTCGTGAAGAGGCTGATGTAGAAGAAAATCTAAGGTTCCTAAGAAAAAAGGGCGCTGTTTATTGGGATTCTGCGGCAAAAAGAACAGAGTTGAAAGGACCTTTTGATGGGTATGTTTATACCACCATTTCTGGGAATGTCGAGTGGAAGTGCAAAGTGGAGTGGGTGATAAGCAGGGATAGATTAAAAGAAATGAAAAATGAACATCAATTTATTCCTCCTTTCAGGCAACAGTGCTTTAATGGATATTTTTCAGATGGTGGGAAACATGATCCAAGTTCTACCTGGATTAAAATATCTAAATTCGAAAGGTTGAGAACTCCTCGAGAGATTGGAGATTTCGAAAAACTTGATGGAACGCCAGTTAAAAAAGTACGTGGAGGTTTTGTTTATATCACACCGCCTTGATTCCCATCATCTTAAAAGATAATCTGGCGACTTATAACCAAAGATTAGAACCTGCAACAGACCTCTTCTAAAACCCACCCTCCCATCACCTCACAGGCGGCGCCGATGTTCAGCAGCATTATCTTATCCAGAGATAATGCCGACTGCACCATTTATTTATATACCCGCCAGTCATAATATCCATAATATGAGTTCCGAAGTCGAAATTGCCGAGGTAGATGCCAATGGAAGGATATTAATACCTGAGAAAATCCGTGAAGAAATCGGCATACATCCTCATGATAAGTTAATCCTTGGGGTAAAAAATCACACTCTTATACTTACCAAACAAAAAACAAGCGTTTTCAATCTTCAGCTTGAAAAAGTGACAAAAGGTACGCTCAAAAAATCCCTGATATTTGAGCGGAACATCGACAAAGCAGGCAAAAAGGATATGCCGGGGGAGGAATGAAGTACGCTTTTGACACCAATATCTATCAGATATGGCGGAACATCAACGACCCTGCCATACAGAAGATTTCATATCATCCTACCATCCAAACAATTAAGAAATGTTTTTCAGACGTCGAAGCTGGAACGCAGCTATCGATTCCGCGTGTAATCCTGACCGAGCATCTTGTATGGATTGCCAAGAATGAAGGTATTGGAGTGGCTTTTAATGTTTTGGAAATGATTCTTAAATCATCCTGGCAGGTAATCTACGAAAACGAAGAAATACACAGGCAAGCCATAGAAATTGGGAGTAGATACGGGGGACTCGGGGCAGCTGATTTATTATTGGCAGCAATTGCAAAACGAGAAGAAGCACTGATAGTAACTACAGATTCAGCTTTTGAACGCTTGAAAAGTGAAATTGATGTAATTGTATTGGCATCATAGAAGATTTGATTTAGGAGTTAGAAGAATACATTATCAGGAAGCAAGGATATGTCATGGAGCGGCGCTCGCAGGAGTATTATGAGAAAGGTTATCCAAGCATTTTAGAACAAAAAGGAGCAGGAGGAAAAGAAATGACCGAAGTTTACAGGTGCACCGTATGCGGATATCTCTGCGCGCGGGAAGAGCCCCCTGACCTTTGTCCGATATGCAGGGCAAAGAAAGAGCGGTTCGAAAAGTTTGATATGAAGTGAAATGAGCTAAATCCCATGCTCATTTATCAGACTGTGCCATGAAGCATGTACAAATTTCCATCATACCATAAGTTTATGTAAATTTATATGTATAATATGGAGAGTGGTCTACCTAAAGGCGAGTCTGATTTTTTTGATTTTATTATCTGTGTTATCGATAGCTTCTGCCGAGAATAATTTAACAGTTACAGACAATAACACATTCCCTATAACGCAGGTCAATGCGTCGGGCTTTTTGAAAATAATAACCATACCGGTAGATGGAGCAATCTATTTAGATAACCAGGTAGTGGGAAGCGGCCTTTACTACAATGCATCTTATCCGGTAGGCGTGTATCTGGTCTCATTCGGTAATGTGGAAGGATACGAAAGCCCTGAGAACCAGACAGTAAGTATATCAGCAGGCAACCAAACAAATATCATCGCTCGATACACAGCTTTCGTAATTACTCCTCCCGATGTGACCATCACAAAAGAAGTGTCAAGTTCATCCATTGCAGCAGACGAGAAAATAGATATCATAATCAAAATTAAAAACAGCGGCACTATCAAAGCTTTCAATGTGAATCTGAATGACTCTCTACCTGACTGTGCCGTGCTCGTGAATGGAACAATGTCATGGTCCGGCGAACTGGAAAGCAGTGAGAGCAGGATACTGGATTATGAGGTCAGCGCTACGAAAGCCGGATTATGCATATTTAACCCTTCCCGAATAACCTTTGCTGATTCCGCGGGGAATAAGTTTTCAAAGTTTTCCGATGAGGTCAGGGTTCTTGTTTCTTCAAAACCCATGCATGAACCACACCTGACCATAGAAAAGAACGTTGATAAATCTACAGCCCAGGTGGATGAAGGTGCAGTTATAACCCTGAAAGTGAAAAATGATGGTTCATCAGAGGCAATAAACATTTCTCTGACAGATCCGATACCAGCATGCGCCGCAGTTTCTCAGGGTAACAACAACTGGAGTGGCGATCTGCAGCCCGATGAACAAAAGGTCATTACCTACATCGTGAACCTGAATTCGCCGGGTTTATGCTCGTTCGATGCCGCAAAAGCGGATTACAAAGATGTGAATTTTAACAATTATACGAAATATTCTGAGCCGTTAAATATCTATGTGAAAGAGAAAACAGTAAGCGAGTGGCTTGACACCTACGCCAAGCCTCTTGTGATCATAGGGACGACAATAGGGTCTCTGGTGACGATTATAACGGTATACAGAAGCCTGAGAAATAAAGTACATAAAGAGAAGGCAGAGAAAAAATAGGTAGTTGAACGCTTATACAATCTGGTTTTTAAACTAAAGCTCTGCCATCAGTTGGATTTCGACGAACAGAATGATTAATATATCTTCCACACCTTTTTCAGGCGATTACAATGCCTGTTATTACGCTGTATTATGATGACCTTGAAGAACTTTCTGGAGTGGATAAAGATACCCTGATCGAACGCATTCCCATGATGGGATGCGATATCGAGCGCATAGAGGAAGACCACGTTGATATCGAGTTCTTCCCGAACAGACCTGACCTTTACAGTACAGAAGGAGTGGCGCGAGCACTAAAAGGTTTCCTTGGCATGGAGACAGGGATCAGGGAATTCAAGGTTATGCCGTCTGACATCAAGATAACAAAAGACAAAGAGATTGAAAAAATCCGCCCATACCTCGCCTGCGCCGTGGTACGGGGCATGCGCTTCAACTCCAGGAGCATTGAATCCCTGATGGCGCTTCAGGAATCGCTCCACTGGGCAGTTGGCAGGAACCGGAAAAAAGTCTCCATAGGCGTGCATGACCTGGCAAAGATCAAAACCCCTTTCAGGTATATTGCGCAGGACCCTCATTATAGTTTCGTACCACTTGACTTTAGCGACCCAATGACAATGAGGGAGATCCTGGAAAAGCACCCGAAAGGAATCAAATTCGCGAACATCCTTGAAAAATTTGACAAATATCCCCTTATCCTCGATGCAGAGGACAACGTTTTATCTTTCCCACCTATAATCAATGGGGAACTCACAAAGGTGACAGAAGGGACTTCGGACCTGTTCATAGAAGTCACTGGTCTTGACCCTTCGGTAAGTATTGCACTGAATATAGTGGTTGCATCGCTGGCGGAGCGCGGAGGGAGAATTGAATCCGTGCTTATTGATGGTAATGTACGGACCCCCCGGCTTGAGACAAAGCTCATGAAAATAAATAGTACGGAAGTCGAAGAACTTCTTGGATTCAAACTCACAAAGGAAGAAATTATCCAATGTCTTGAAAAGATGAGATACGGGGCAGAAGCGTCGGGCAAGTCGATCGAAGTACGCGTTCCTGCTTACCGCTCTGATATCCTGCATAACTGGGACCTGATTGAAGATATTGCGATAGCTTATGGTTTTGATAAGATCAAACCGGAACTCCCGTTGACTTCGACAACAGGCAAAGCCCATCCGGTTTCAAGGCTCAAGGATCTGATACGTGAGATAATGGTGGGGCTTGGTTATTTTGAGGTCATGCCTTTCACTCTTACAAATGAGCACATGCAGTTCGAAAAGATGCGGAGGGGAAAGGCAGAGGGGATCACGCACATTCTCTATCCTATAAGCGAGGATCATACCATCGTTCGCCCTACTATCCTGCCCAACCTTCTTGAGATACTTTCAATAAACAGACACCGTGAACTTCCGCAGCGTATATTTGAGGTGGGCGAGGTGGTTGTGCATTGTAAGACTGAGCAGCATCTCGGCGGCGTTGCCATCCACCCGCAGGCGAATTTTTCCGAGATCCAGGCGGCAGTTGATGCTGTGATGAGGGAAAGGCGCATCGATTATGAGGTTGCGGAGTCCAATGATCCGGCATTCATAGAGGGAAGACGCGCAGATATAATTATAAAAGGTAAGAACGCCGGGGTGTTCGGGGAGATCCACCCCGGAGTGATCTCGAACTTCGGGCTTGAACATCCAATAATTGGATTTGAGCTGGGATTATAGACTCTTTTTACTTTTCACATAATAAGTCGCCACTACAGCACCAATAACCACAAAACCGACCAGCATGCCAGCAGAGCTTAACGGTGAACTTTTCGGTCCAGGAACAACTGTCAGCGGCAGTGTGCGGCTGAATATCACCACTTCGTTTGTTTCATCAATCCCTCTTAATTCCGTATCAACGAGATACGTCTTTGCCACCGCAGTTCCATCGACGGTGAATCTTAGCACGGCTTCGCCGCTTTCACCCGGCTCAAGTTTTCCCACGAAATCCGATTTTCCTTCGAATACGAAGGGCTGGGAGGCATCCTGGAATATACGCAAAGACACTGATTCCGCTTTTTTATTCCCGGTATTTTTGACCCTGATATGAACCTCGGCTTTATTTCCGGATGTCAGGTTTTCCGGAACTGTTTTCACAGATTCCACGATTAGATACGGGGCTGGCTTGATGGGTATGTCAAGGTCAAGGGTCTTTGTCCTGTATGAATTGTTCTCATCATTTTCATCCTTATATGTGACTTCAAGTCTGGCATTATAGTCCCCTTCCTTGATATTTTCATCAACGTCAGCGTAGAAGGTTGCCGTTTTACTCCCACCTTCTGTAATTATGCCAAGGCTATCCTCGTCCGAATAACTGTAACTGGAATTGAAACCCGGAGGCAGGAAAAGTTTTGCTTTTACATTCTCGGCATTGCCTTTCCCGATGTTGTTAATATCCACCGACAGCTTTGCCTGCATCGTATCTGCTATGAGCTTCTCAGGGGATGTGACAAGCGCTCCGACTACGAAATCCGCCCTTTTAGGGTCGATGTATATCGGGAAATCCTTCTTAGTCCAGCCTTGTCCTGTGTCCCAGCTCAGCGTTACATTATAAGTTCCCTTGATGGCATTATCAGCCACCCTGAGTTTGTAGTGGAGAACATAGAAAATTTGGTTGTCGTTCGTCCCTGCCGATGCTCCAAGGTCCTGATCAGGACTATCCCCTGCTTCAAATAAAAAAGGATAATTGGCATCAAGATGGAATTTCAGACTCTCCGCTGGACTTGTAAGGGTATTGACAACCTGCCATCTTAAATCCAGATCCTTCCCGGCATCTGCAGGGTCGGGATCCTGGCTCATGAAATTTGCCTGAATTTTGCTTCCCTGCGCTCCCATGATGGGTGCCCCTAAAACAGGGCCGATTATTATCGACAGGAAGATTATCAATATAGTGAGTCCTATACTTTGCTCCAATATTTTGGTTTTCATATTCTTACCTCAAATTTGTTCATTAATTTTTCATATGTATTTTTTATATTCATTGTATCGATTATTAGAATAATTGCAGGCACTATGGTTATAGCTGCGATCATGCTTGCAGCAACCCCATAGCTCATCATTTTTCCCATGTCACCCAGGAAAGTCAATCTCCCCAGGGACATAGCCTGGAAACCTATCAGGGCTGCAAGCGTCGTGGTCAACATGGGGGTTATCACATTGTTAAGTGTCACTTCCATTGCTTCCCTGTGTCCAAGCTTGAGATGCGGGTGATGCTCCTTCAACGTGGGCAGGTTTTGCAGTTCAAGCCTGTACCTTGTAACAAGCTGTATCCCGAAATCTATACCGATGCCCATTATCATGGATGTGACACCCGATGTCGTGGAACTCAGTCCCATTCCTATAAGCCCGACATAGCCCATAGTCCACAGGGTTCCGAATATTATGGTGGTCATAGGAGTGAAGCCGTATTTTATCGAACGGAAGAGAACCAGCACGATTATCAGGATACCTACAAGCGAATAGGTCGAGGTTTTTGCCATATCGGGCGCGATAGCCTGCTGCATTTTCTGGCTTTCCATCACGCTCCCTCCGAGGCTTGCCGTAATTCCGGGCGGTTTGGGAACTTCAATAAGTATTTTCTCAAATTCGGGCTCGAGTTTGGAAAGGTCCACATCATCAGTGGTGCGAATGGTGACTAGAGCCATGGTATAATCCTTGCTGATATACCTATCAAGAAGCCCGTTCTTATTTGTAAGCTCCTGTATATCCCTGGTTGATTGAGGCAGCCGCCCGCCATTGACGCCTCTCAGAACCGAGGCAGAGCTTGTGACATCTATCACGTTATCAGTATGGAGAGCCAGCATTGAGAGCTGATCCATATACAGTATCACCCTCGGGTCTCTAACATCCCGCACCTCATTCGACCCTTTATATGAAGGGTCAATTTCAATTGCAAAGGAGACTATATTCGTGCTTCCGAATTCGTTCTCGATGCTGTTCAGGGTGCTTATGGCTTCCACGTTCTGCGGAATCATTGACTTGGTATCGGATTTCTTTGTCTGGATTGTGCCTGCCATATGGATAGCAAATACCGATACCACAAGCATGATTATCAGAACCAAGACGGGGAATCTTGTGATTAATCCCGAATATGATTCGATTATTTTATTTGTCATGTTACCTGCCCCTCAGGACGTGTTCTTCTTTTTTGGCAGCCAGTTTCTCAAGTTTCCTGTGCGTGCTCCAGTATTCATAGTCTTCTTCCAGCAGTATGAAGACTGGACTGACAAAAAGAGCGGCAAGAAGACAGAACGCTATACCAAGCGCAAGGGTCTCGCCAAGGTGCTGCATCATGGGCACGGTAGCGAGTGCAAGCACCCCGAAACCCACTATAACAGTAAGCCCTGAACCGATTATGGCCGAGCCTATACCCCTTACAGTGGTTCTCAGGGAATCGAGCTGGCTATTCCTTTTGGCCCTTTCTTCATTATACCTGCTCAACATGAACACGCCGTATTCAACACCAAGACCCAGTAGCATCGAACTTAAGCCAACGGTCGCCACCGAAAGCGGTATCCCGAGCCAGCCCAGTGTGCCCATAGTCCAGATCAATCCAAGCGACAATGGAGCAAATATCAGAATACCCTGCGTATATGATCGCTCCATTACGAAAAGCAATATTAGTATAATAACTGCGGCAACAATCAGCGTAAAAACAGCATCGCTTCTCAGGAGATCGAAAATGGTCATTCTGAGAATCGGGCCGCCTGTTATGCCAAACTTCACACCTGGCGGCTTTGGCGTATAATCGATGCGCTTCTGGATAAGCTCATCAAAATTCTGTATCTGTCCCTCACCCGAGCCGATATCTGCAGTGACAGACATGAGGGTCATCCTGTAATTCCGGCTGAAAAAAGCATTGGTTTGCGGGTTGCTAAGGGTCTGCGTAATCTCTTCCGGTGTAACTGTCCCTTTTCCCCTGAAAAAACTTGCAGGCGAAGCAACGCTGGTTACTGTTGGCTCATTTCTTAGCTCCCCGTCTAAGAAAATAAGGGATTGTATCACCCTGGGGTCTCTGATGTCACGGACCGCACTTTTCAGATCAACCGAATCGTCGATCTGCACAGCTACGATTACTGTATCCTGCCCCCCGAATTTATCCGAAATGCGGTCATTGAGCGCAAATATGGGAAGTTGTCTTGGCATCTCTGTCCTGAAATCGGAGTTGATTGTAAGATCCTTAAGTCCAATCCCCAATACAATTGTAAAAATAATTACGAATACAGCTAGTAATTTTGCGTGTTTTCTCTGAATTTCAGCAAGTCTTACCAGTCCTTTTTGCAGGGGGTCCATTTTATCTCTATAAAGTTAACCTAATTACTCCTGTCTTCTTATAAAGATTTCACTCTGAAAACAACTGGATAATAGGTTTATTTCAGATAATTTTATATACAGTGCCGGACTAAGACCATCTGGATGCTGGAAAAATTCAGAAGCTTCGGGCTCACAAAATACGAATCAGATGTTTATCTAACCCTTCTTCGTCTGGGCTCTGCCGATGCCAATCTTATATCCTCAACTTCTGGTGTTCCTCTGGGACGGATATATGGAATTCTCAGCTCTCTTCAGGATAAAAGGATCGTACGTTCCCAGGAAACAAGACCGCGCAAGTTTGCAGCTGTTGAGCCGGGAACTTCATTAAAATACCTTCTTGATGCCCAGCGTTTTAAACTTGAGCAGACATCACAGGAGATTGGAGAGATGGTGGAAGAACTTGAAAAGGAACTTCTGGGAATAAAGCAATCGCCGCAGAACAAACAGTTTTGGACGGCTGCCCTGGGTTCCGAAGAAACAATTGATATTATTATAGAGCAGATCAACCAGGTGAATGAAGAAATGTGCCTGACTGTAGGTTACCCTGAGTTCTCAAAGTATCTTCCATCTATGAATCCGGAAAAAAGCGATACTAAAAAAGCACTGCTGAGAGCTCTGGAAAGAGGAGTGAAGTTCAGGATGCTGATAGATAGGAGTGTCAATTATGCAGAAGAGTCCAGGGATGAAACAGGACAGAAGATATTCAAATATCTTGGCAAAAACCTACACTGCAGAACAACAACGTTCACCTCAACCCTATTCGATGTGATCGATGACGATAGGATAAACCTGAAAATCAGCAGCCCTGTAAAGAAAGAAGAACTATTTGCCATCGTGCATGTGAGGGACAAGAAACTGGCTGCGGAAATGAAAGAGCACTTCGAAGATATGTGGGAGAAAGCACAGGAATTGAAATTGTAAATGGCAGAAAAACTATTTGTCTGTAAGCCAAGGTCCGGACTCGAACCGGAATGGAATCGCTCTGCAGGCGATTGCGTAGCCTCTCCGCCACCTTGGCGTTGAACGGCTACATACACATTATAGATAATAAGGTTTTTGTAAAATTGTGTGTGTAAAATCTTTTAGTGTTAAATCTCGCATAAAGTAACTTTGGGCTCTTTGCGTGCTTTGCGGTGCAGGATTTTTCACCGCAGAGGGCGCAAAGTACGCAAAGGATTTGCCAAACATCAAACTTTTTTGCAGGTCCTTAATATTCGCTCTTTCCATTTAACTTTTGTATTATATGTAAAAAATTTTATATATTCTGCTTACAGCAAATCTTATATAGAACCACAAACAATCAGAACGCCCAGTACAAGCGAAATTTGTACATTCTATTAAAGAATAAAAATAAATCATATCGGAGGTTACCTATGGCAGGACAATTAGGAGGACAGCCAATCTTTATTTTAAGAGAAGGCAGTCAGAGAACGAAAGGAAGAGAAGCTCAGAACAACAATATCATGGCCGCTAAAGCAGTAGCGGCAGCGGTAAGGACCACCCTTGGACCAAAGGGCATGGATAAGATGCTCGTGGATTCTCTCGGGGACATTGTGATCACGAACGACGGTGCGACCATCCTCAAGGAGATGGACATCGAACACCCGGCAGCCAAAATGATCGTGGAGGTCGCAAAGACCCAGGACGATGAGGTCGGGGACGGCACGACCACGGCGGCGGTTCTTGCAGGCGAATTCCTGAAGAACGCAGAAGAACTGCTGGAGCAGAACGTTCATCCCACGGTGATTGCGAACGGGTACAGGCTTGCATCAATAAAAGCAAAGGAGATCCTGCAGACCCTTGCCGTAAAGGTGAGCGCTGAAAGGAAGGATCTGTTATATAAGATAGCAGCCACCGCAATAACCGGGAAAGGGGCGGAAGCTCACAAGGACGTGTTCGCAAACCTGACCGTTAGCGCAGTTTTATCCGTGGTCAATACCGAGAACGGTAAGCGCACGGTAGATGTTGATGATATCAAAGTCGAGAAGAAAGTTGGCGGCAGCATCGAGGCATCGGAACTGATCAAAGGCATGGTGATAGACAAGGAGCGCGTGCACACCAACATGCCAAAGAAAATCACCAAAGCAAAGATACTCCTCCTCAATGAAGCGCTGGAGATCAAGAAGACCGAAGTTGATGCAGAGATCCAGATAAAGTCACCCGACCAGCTCCAGTTATTCCTTGACCAGGAAGAGCAGATGATACATGACATGGTCACCAAAGTCATTGATTGCGGGGCCAATGTTGTCTTTGTCCAGAAAGGAATTGATGACATAGCCCAGCATTATCTTGCAAAAGCAGGCATATATGCGGCACGGCGTGTCAAGAAGAGCGATATGGAGAAACTCGCCCGCGCAACAGGCGCAAAGATTCTCACAAGTCTCAAGGAAATAGACCCGGCGGACCTTGGAAAGGCAGGAGTTGTCGAAGAGAAGAAGATCGGCGATGAGGCAATGACCTTTGTCACGGAATGCCACAATCCCAGATCGGTTTCGATTATCCTGCACGGCGGGACTGAGCATGTGGTGGATGAAGCCGAGCGCGCACTACATGATGCGCTGCGCGTTGTAGGTGTAGCGATCGAGGATGAGAAGCTAGTAGCTGGTGGAGGCTCTCCGGAGATTGAGCTCGCATTGAGACTGCGTGAATATGCAGCCACGCTATCAGGACGGGAACAGCTTGCTGTCACAAAATTCGCCGAAGCGCTTGAAGTTATCCCGCGGTCCCTGGCAGAAAATGCCGGCCTTGACCCGATCAATATGATCGCCGAGATGCGAAGCGAGCATGAGAAGGGCAATAAGACAGCGGGTCTTAATGTGTTCACAGGCAAAGTTGTGGATATGATGAAGGAAGGGGTCGTTGAACCGCTGCGTGTAAAGACGCAGGCCATCGATTCGGCCACAGAAGCAGCAACCATGATCCTGCGCATAGACGATGTGCTGTCAAGCAAGTCAGCACCGGGCGGAGGAATGCCACCGGGAGGAATGCCAGGTGGAATGGGAGGCATGGGCGGAATGGAAGGAATGGATTAAAGCCCAGAGTCACGCCTCTGGAGGGCGCACACACGTATGCCCTGCGGGGCATACGTGGATTCCGTTCTAACTTTTTTAGGAAATTATTGATGGAAATTCTGGATACTTCGGTCCACACAAAGGAAGAATCTGTCAGGATCCTCTCAAAAGAATTGGAAAAACATCCCATTCTAATATTGACCGGGCCGCAGGGAGGTGGAAAAACCACCCTTGCTATCAAGCTTCTTTCAGAGAACGTGGGTGCTTATTTTGAAGGGAGGGCGCGTTCAGCCCAGCCAGTCGTGCTTATCAGGAAGGATTTTGTGGGGAAGATGAAAAACGAACTCTACGAAAAAAGGAAGCTTCCAATATTCGAAGGCGACGAGCCAATATTTGTCGAGGTCTCAGTCTACGACCAGTTGAGATTACTTATTGAGAACATTTTTGATGTTATGGAACTCGGTGAGCCTGAACTTATCAGGCAGATAACGATTTTGACAAAAGAACTGGGCGTTGTCCCGAAAGCCATCGAGCTTGTAGCCAGCGACGAAGAGCTCGTGAAAAGGAGACTTGCGAGGCACCTTGACGCAAAAGAGCGTTTGTCGTCACTTTTGGAGAAAGAAAAGAAATATGGGATAGAATCGAACCTGTGGGGTATCCAGGGAGCGAAAGTTACTGATATCATAAACCGTGAAGGTGTGGCTGATTATGATGAAGACCAGATATCAAGGACGATAAAGGATTTTGACAGGATAATCCCGACAAAAGACTTGACCCTTCCAGAATGCCTGGCAAGAATGATAGAGATCTCGAATAACGAGAACAAGGAGAGCGGGTTCCTCGTACTCCACACCGACAATGGGGAAAAGATAATCAGCGACCTAGTCGTAGGAAAGCACATAAATTCGCTGATTGGTGTCACGCTACTTGAGATTTATGTGGGCTTCAGGCAGAACAGGTCACTTTACCGAGCCTATAAGCATACAAAAGAAGGAAAAATTGAGGTTATTCATTCATATACACCCACCCTCCAGGAGTGGGAGGTCCTTGCGAATCCATGGATCCCGCCGTCGAATGAGCCGACTGCGATACTGTCCTCTGCCGATGTCGCAGCAGGGGAACGGTTCAATGTCATGGTATCTGTGGTTGAAGCAGATGGGACTGTGGAGTCATCGAGCAAGAAGAGAAAGAAAGAGCTGGAAGAGATTATTTCAGACTTGGTTGTTGAAGAGAACGAAGATGAGCAATAATCTCATCTATTGAATGAGCCAGATTTTTCCTGTTATCGAATTCATTGACCATTTTATGCAGCTCATTTTTATCCGATGATCTGTTCTCTTTCACGAATTTTGATATGTTCGGTATCGCACGGGTTATGTTATCCACAATAGTTATATGAGCCGTCTGTGCAGTCCTTGAAAGCGGGTTCAGGTCTATGGCAATCACTGATTTCCCCATATCCACAAGGGCTTTGCATCTATCGCCGTCCTCAAGGGGTACAAGTACGACGTCCGCACTGAATATGCCATCGAGATCCACCTTTGCCCTTTCATGTTCAAGACCTGGTATCAAACCATCGCTTTTTGTGCATATTCTTTTTGCCCCGAGGGAGCGCAGGTGTTCGATGATCTTATTCACCCTTTCTTCAGTGCGGTGAAATAAATTCACCTCAAGAGGAGCATTAACGAAACCGCTTAATTTTATGATGTCTTCCGGAACAAGTGCAGCAACATTCCCGTTGACTGAAATCACGGGTTTTTCTGCAAGAAGCAGCATTGCTGCTGCTGCTTTTTCAGCCTTCAGCGCACTTCTTCCGGTCCTTTCACCGATGAGATAATCAAAAGCTTCCCCCCGCCCCTGCGCTATTAGCCCGTGAACGCTCGTTATGCCTTTTTCAACGCCCGCGACTATCAACTCCCGCGTCATCAGGGATTCATACCTTGGATGGCTTTTGGGGATCATACAAGATGCGCTCCCGCATGGCTTATCCTGCTTTCATGAACTTCCCCGAATTCTGATAGTGCGCCTTTGTCGTTGATGGCAAAAACCATGTTCCCAAGCATGGCCTGGCTTGCAAACCCGCCTGCCGCTCTTACGGCTTCTATGGCATCCTTCACTTTAGCTCCCATGAGTTCGATATCCTCTGCAAAGGCGCATGACTGCTGGAAAAAATTCTCAAGCGTGGGTCTTTTCAAGAGTTCCTTAAGCCTGGATTTCCCGGCTTTATTGATGGCCTTCTTTTTCAGTTTATCGGATAGAATGGATTTGGTGGGGATCTCTCCAAAGCTCACCCAGGAAATCGGTATGTCTTTGCAGGGGATCCTGTCGATATTAGCGCTGGATGGTGCCCCTGCCTTTTTCCTGATGACGATTCCACCGAAAGTCTGCCCGGTAACGTCACCAAGACCTGTCCTGTTCATGACCTCGGCTATATGGGCTGCACGGGCTAACTCATTCAGTGCCAGGTTCATTGACAATGCTTCATTTAACGCCAGTGCCGTGCTCAATGCCCCTGAACCGCTTGCCCCGAAGCCGCAGCCTATGGGTACATTTAGACGGGTTTCTACAAGCACAGGCTGCGAGGTAAGGAGCCTGATCGCGGAAAATGTGGTGGGTGCTTCGCTCACAACATCATTGATCCTCAATGTCATTTTTTCCGAAGCGCATACTTTCGTTATTGCCCCGGCCTCAAGGCAGATACCGCAGCCTGTAGAACCTGAATGCCCGGCATCTTTTTTAATGTCGATAACGAAAATGCCTGAAATATGGGAGGGCGCAAATGCTTCTCCGACGTTTTCTTGTTCCATTTGTAGGTTTTATTCGCTGCTGCTAAAATAAGTAATTCGCTTCAAATCAACAACATATGGATTTGAAATGGCATTTATGATCTTTCTGTAAAATCTAATACGAAAATTTAATGAATTGGAAATTGCCCTTCCGTCGACATTGAATAAGCTTTGGGTGAAGTTTGGGTAAAACCATTTAAACACATAAAAAAAAGTGAGCCCTTGCAGGAAGAAAAAAGAAGGTGGGTTGAGGAGTGGTGGTATCTTTTTTGCTGCAAAGGCTGAAACCTTAAATAAATTCATGGTATATAGATTTTTTGTTTTATTTCCTTCATCACCGATATACGACCCATCTCAGGGATTGAATAAGCTTATTATCTTTCGAAGGGCGTCGACAAATTTTTTTGCCTCATCTTCCGTATTATACAAATAAAGCGAAGCTCGCACCGCAGCCTCACATTTCCTGTAATTGAACCACGAATGCACGCAGAATGCTCCAGACCTCACAGCCATGTTCTCCGTCTCATCCAGTACTATTGCAATGTCATGGGCATCCCCACCTTTCGGGAACTCCACTGTGAACGAAATGATGCCGCTTCTCTGTCGAGGGTCCTGCGGGCCTATGATTTTCAATCCATCTATGTCCTTTATCCCATCGGTAATGATCCTGTTCAATACCTCCTCATGCTTTACAATATTTGAAAGCCCGACATTCGCAAGATAATCCACAGCCGCTCCCGAGCCTATTATGCCTGCGTAATTCTGAAGTCCCGCTTCGAATTTTTCGGGAGGAGGCAAGAATTTAGCGCCTTCGTAGGTTGTATCGCTCACCGTGTCACCACCCACAATGAAAGGCGCTATCTCTTCAAGCAAATCATATTTCCCGTACAGCACGCCCATACCAGAAGGCCCCAGCATTTTATGTACCGAAAGCGCAAAAAAATCAACATCAAGCCCTCTGACATCCACCGGTTTATGGGGTGCGCTCTGGGCGCCGTCCAGCATCACAATGGCCCCGTGGTCGTGGGCGATCTTTATTATCTCCTTGGCCGGGATTGTATAGCCGTCCAGGTTCGAAGTATGTACCATGCTGACCAGCCGGACATTCCTGGTTTTATTCATTGTTTCTTCGAACCCGCGAAGATCAAAGGTATTATCCGGATTTGAGTATACCACAATGTGCCTTATTCCCTTCCTGTGGGTCTGGACCTGCCAGGGAATGAGGTTTGAATTGTGTTCCCTGTCGGTCGTGATGACAATATCACCTTCTTTGAAATCGAGGCAATTTGCGACAAGATTCAAGCCTTCAGTGGTGTTTCTCGTGAATATGATCTCTTCAGGGCGCTCTGCTCCAAGGAATTTCTGGAACTTGTCACGCGCCCAGGTAACCTTCTCATCCACTCTCTTTGCCATCCTGTGAAGGGAGCGCCCACCGCAAACAGGATACTCATTATAATATTCGTTCATGGCATCCATGACCTGCCCTGGCTTCATGGTCATGCAGGCATTATCAAAATAAATGGGATACTTCCCGTTCCATTTTTTCGAAAGCGCCGGGAAATCGCGGCGGATTTTCTGGATGTCCATGAGATAACAGAGTGATTGAGGAGTGATATAAATATTGGTGCGTCCGGACAGTTTTTAGCAGCCTCAACTCCACAGCTGCCCGCTCAGAATTGATTCAGTTTTATCATTGGTGCTTGGATACATCTTCCTTATCTTGATAAGATATTCATCGCCGATCTTTTCAGGCTTTTCAAAAACAGCATCCACCCCAAGCAGCCTCAGATGATCCTCAAATTCCCTAGCAATATCCAGGTTTTTAACTCTTATCTGGACAGTCTCATAAATCCTCTCGCCTTCTTTCTTATTTTTGATGGTCTTGATCATGGGTAAAAGTATGCTTTCACCAAGCCTCAGGCACCGTTCCTGTCTTCTTTGTTCATCCTCATCCCATTCCAGGGACTGGAAGGCTTCCCTGCATACCCTTGCAAAGAAAAAGTCCCTCCCATAGTCGTTGTAAAATTCAAAAGCATACTTCAGGTCAGCACAGTTGCTGAGCGAACTCGTATATTTTACAGCGGGCAGAGCCATTTCCGGGTCTTTTATGACAACCCCTTCATGCAGCGAGTTCCCAAATTCCTTAATGATCTTCGCTATATCGATATGTGCATTTTCCACATCGTATTCCCCGAAAAGCCTGACAGATTGGACACCGTATTCCTCCAGGAGCTTGCGGCGCTTCAATACAGGCATGGGATTCCCCGATATCTTATCACGTATATCGAATGCGAAAAACTCGAGTGACTCTATATCGTAGAATGATTTTGGAACATATGGACTGTCCGGACCTACCATCTCTCCGCATAGCACGAGACCGGGATTATCCAGAAAAAATTCCCGATTTAGTAATTCCCGTGCCTTCTCGGTCGTATAAGGACATACAAAACCTCCTCGCGTCAGCCCGACAATATGATCCCCAATCGTGGCAACGCGAACATTGTAGCCGTTCATCTTCTCTTCCACAAATACCTTCTTGCAGGAAGAGAAATGCCTGGCAATACCCGGATACAGCATCAGTGTGCGGGATATTTTAGGAAAACCCCGGATTATATCAAAGGGCTCAAGGAATATGGAAGTGCCACCTTCGACTGTTGAGATAGGCTTATCGAACCTGAAAAGCTCAAGCTTTGATTTAATATACTGTAACGTCTTTCTCTGTATTGCGCCAGTGATCCTGTATTCGGGTATACCCGTCAGCTTCGAGATTTTTGCGATATCCAGTTTATTGATCAGTTCTGAAGAGACATCCCGTCTCATCCTTTTACCGCCAGATGTCTGATAATCGCCCTCCTGCTTATGATGCCCACCATCTCGTCCTTCAGGTTAAGAACTGGGACACCACCTATGTTATCATTCAGGATCAACGTGATAACCTCCGATATGGGCGTATTTGTACGGACTGATTTCACATTCTGTGTCATGATGTCTGACACTATAAGGTTCCGGATCCTCTCATCCTGCTGGTTATCAGGTACAAGCGATCTGAAACTCATCATTCCTCTTGCCAGATCCCTTTCCGTAACAATTCCCACAACATCGTTATTTTTAATAACGGGAACCCTTCCTATGTCATTGTCCAGCATCAGGCGCCGTGCATGCGCTACCCTTTCGGCCGGACTTACAGATATCGGGTCCTTCATTATCTCGGCCGCATAACCCTTTATGGCGGCTTTTGCATTTTTCAGGATCTCATGAGGCGTTACCCACCCCTGGATCTTTCCATTGTCTGTAACAATGAGAATCCCACCTTTCCTGTCCATCAATGCTATCGCATCCTCTATGCTGGTATCGGGAAGTACCTTTGAGAATAGATCAGTAGTAGCGGTTGCGACATGCAGGGACGAGGCAGGAAGATTTGACTTCTTCCATGTTCCAAGCTTCCGGGCTATGCTTCGCATAGTTATCACACCCAGGATATCGCTTCCATTGACAACAAGAAGCCTTCGTGTATCGTGTTTTTCCATCAAATCCATGGCATGCGAAATTGTGTCGGCTTTATGCACAATAATAGGGTCTGTCATTATGTCTTTTACTTTCATGTTCTCACCTTAAAGCGTCATTATTGTCTTTATTATATTATCCCCGGTCAGTATCCCCATGAATCCGTTATTTAGCACAGGCAGACCGTTTATTCTTTCTTTTACCATAATGCCCGCAGCCTGCGTTGCCGGATCATCCATATTGACGGTCAGTAGAGGGCAGGACATTATGTCTTCCGCGACAAGAGGCATGTCTTTAACATACCTGTACTGTTTCCTTCCTGCGGAGCTTTCCTTGCGAGTCATTTTTATTTCTTTATGGGGAAGGTCGCCGGTTTTTCCCTTCATTTCCGTGAACGTCAGGTTCGAACTCGTAATGATCCCCACTGGCTTATCATTATCTTCAAGAACTACTGCCCTGTCGGTCGAATTTGTATCAAGTTCGTAAAGTATATGGCTGATGGTATGGTGCCTGTGAACAGTGATCGCAGGTTCTATTTTCAAATCCTGTACCGTTAAATCCAATTCCAGTTCTGAAAAATATCGTATCAAATCCCATTTTGTAACGATCCCGATCACTTCGTTCCTGACATTTACCACAGGCAATCCGCTGATATTATTCTCGATCATCAGTTCAGCGAGTTGCTTTGGCGTGGCGTCTGGAAAAATCGTGATAAGGCTTTCTGTCATGACCTTTCGAATGGGAATGTGGTCTATGGGTCTTCGGCGCCATTGCGGTTCTGCCTGATCAAGCCTTCGACTGATATCTTTCTTGGTCACGATCCCGATGGGCTTGTTATCCTCGACGATCACCAGTTTTCCGATCTTATGGCGAAGCATCAGGTTCCTTGCCCTGGCTACATTCTCTTCAGGCGATACCACGTATACCGGTGAACTCATTATTTCTTTGATTTTCATAAATGTGCCTCTATTGCGCTATTGCCCTGACAATATCGCGTTCTGTTATGATCCCTTTCAATTCGCCTCCCTCAAGAACTGGAAGCGAGCCAACATTTTTCCCGAGCATCATGCTCGCAGCTTCCCCTATATCCACATCCGATCGTGTGAAAATGACATCTCTCCTTATTAGGGTACGGATAGGAACTTCGAAGACTTCTCCAGCGTTCCCGGTGACGAGACGCTCAAAAATCTCGCCGCTACCAAGGAAACGCAGAATATCGGAGGCGGTTATTATGCCGATAAGGACGTTATCCCGAATAATAGGAAGCCTCCTGAAACCATTGTTGATCATAGATTTTGTTGCTGTTGCAATGGTCATGTCGGGTGGAGCTGTGATGATATTCTTGCTCATATATTCTCCAACCGACTTTCCTGTGATAATATCGGAGGCCAGAAAGACAAAATCCCTTTCTGTGATTATGCCTTTCACTACGCTATCGTCATCCGTGATAGGTATCCCGCCGACATTCTTCTTCAACATGGTATTGAAAGCATCCTTGAGTGAATCCTTTTCATTCAGACATACAACGTTCTCTTCCATGATCTCACTTATACTTACGTTAATGGCTGCGAGGAGATTCCCTTTGAACCTGTTCTTTACTATCAGGTGTCTCAGGCCACCCCCAAGAAAATCCACAATGTCCTGGGAGGTCACGATCCCTTTGAGACGATTCGTACCAGCATCCGCTACTGGAAGCCTCCTGAACCCGTTAACGGACATGGATTTGACCGCATCTATTATCGGCATTGTTGGAGGAATGGTCACCACGTCCTTTGATGCGATGGACATCACATCTCCGGGATGTTCGGAAATTCTGGACTTGAAATCAAGAGGTTTCATATTCTTGTTATATCCATCTCGAACCTCTTTTCTTGCTACAGTGCTCTTTTGATTTTTCATATAACACCATTAAATAAATGCTCTGATTATGTCGCTTCTGTCAATTATACCGGTCAGTTTCCCATTATCCACCACTGAAAGCCTTCCAACATCAAGCTTCAGGAATGCCTGTATAGCTTCCTTTAAAGTGGTCTCTGGCGATAATGAATACACTGGTGTGCTCATGATTTTTTCAACCGGCGGGGACATGGTTGATTTCGTCCCGTGGTCATCTTCTCTCTCTATCCTTGCGTAACCTGCATTGATAATATTGCGTCTTGTTATCATTCCCACCACCTGACCATCTCTTACCACCGGATATCCTGAGAAACCCGATGTTTTCATGTTCAACCATACTTTAGCTATACTGTCTTTGGGAGAACATGTCTTCACATCCTTGACCATTATATCCATGACCGTTTTTTCTGTGGTCTTGTTAGCCGGAATTTTATCCAGTTTCAAGTTCCTGAATATATCCACAATACTCAATATTCCTGCTATGGTCTTCTCCTGCCCTGATTTTAACACAGGAACACGTCCCAATCCTGCGTCTATCATGAGTTTTGCAGCTTGCATCATTTCCATCCCAGGGTAAACATCAGGGAATTCAGATGCAAAACCTTCCACCGTAACGTTGGATCTTGTAGAATATATATTCAGGAGATCCTTTTCCGTCAGTATCCCGATCACCCTATTCTTGCTGTCCACGACAGGTATTGTCCGTTTATGCTGGTCCCTCATCACCTGGCGGGCGTGGGTCATGAAATCGGAGTCGCGCAGAAAAACAGGGTTCCTTGTCATTACCTCTTCCACTTTCATAGAACTTACTCCTTTTACCGTGTATATATATGTTATTTAAACCAAAGTTTCTCTGCAACTTTCACAGAGAACTTTCCCATCCACTAGCATCAGGTTATCAAAAATGTATCCGCACTCCTCGCAGATGCCTTTAATAGCCGTCTGAGGAGTTTCCATTGTAAACATCTTTTCCCGGTGCATCTTTATTAGGTCTGAAAATATATCCCCCATTTCGGCTGAGACCGCGATCAGATCTATGTCCGTCACGATACCCACCAGTTTTCCACCTTCGACCACCGGTAACCGCCGGATCTGCATTTTCATCATCTTGCGCATGGCTTCTGTGACGTCTTCAGTAGCAGGTATGGTTATGAGCGGGGTTGTCATCAGTTCCTTTATGGAAATTTCCCCTGGTTTGATGTTCCTGGACACGATCTTCCTTACAATATCACGCTCCGTGACTATTCCCACAGGACGATTTTTGTCTGTCACGATAAGACTGCCGACGTCAAGCTCAAGCAATTTTGCGGCCAAAACTGGTACGTCGCTTTTTATCTCTATCGTAGCAACGTCTCTTGTCATTATCTCTTTTACCGGCATCCTGGTTTCCATGCTAATTTCCTCCCTTAAGTATAATTATGTATTTTGATGTGCTTATATGTTATGCTATTTTCAAATTATGATAAATCGTCAGGGGAATGATGTGAGCAGAATGATATATCAATTAGATTTCTATTAAGACCAAATAGCAACAGTTTAATACAATCAGGTATTAAAAAACATCTTTAATATTGAGAGTTTGGAACAATTGTTTTGGAGAAATTAATTAAATGGAACTTCCCGTCATACATCTTCCCGATATCCAGGCAAATCGGCCCGAGATCCCCCTCACTCTGACAAGGGTTGGGGTAACGGATGTGAAGAAACTCGTTGAAGTAGCACGGAAGGATAAACGTCCTATCGTGCTTGTATCAACCTTCGATATTTTTGTTGACTTACCCTCCGACCGCAAAGGCGCCAATCTATCCAGGAATTTTGAGGCGATAGATGCAGTGCTTGAAGAAATGATCGCAGCGCCGGTTTATGAGATAGAGGACTTATGCGGCGAAGTTGCAAAGAGGCTTATTGACCGGCATGAATATGCACTTAACGCCGAGGTCAGGATGAGAAGTGAATATGTCATAAAGAGAGAAACCCCCGCCACGAAAATAAAATGTCAGGAAGTGGTGAATATTTTCGCGGAATCCAAAGCGACCAGGGGCGAAAACCTGACTATAAGAAAACTGGTGGGTGCCGAAGTTCTTGGCATTACTGCATGCCCCTGCGCCCAGGAAATCATGCGGGATAAAGCAAAGAATGAATTAAGGTCTCTAGGTGTGGAAGGCGAGATCATCAAAAAGTTTCTGGCCCGAGTACCCATGCCCACGCACAACCAGAGAGGGCGGGGAATTATTTCAATCGAAGTTCATGACAGCAACTTTGTCTCCCTGGAAAAAATCATCAATATAATAGAGAACTCAATGAGTTCCCAGATGTTTGAACTATTAAAGAGGTCAGATGAGGCCGCGATCGTGGAACGGTCACATAAGAACCCCAAATTCGTGGAAGATTGCGTGCGCACGATGGCGCAAAAGGTCGTAATGGAATTCCAAAATTTACCGGACGATTCGATCATCACCATAAAGCAGATCAACGAGGAAAGTATCCACCGGCATAATGCGTTCGCTGAGCGCAAATCAACACTTGGGGAATTAAGGCAGGAAATCAATAATATTAGTTAAAACTTGAATAATAATTTTATTAATATCATTACCATAAATATAAAAACAATAATTATAATGAGAAGCAGAGCATATATCCAGGATTCTTGGAGACCAAGGACTTCTCTCCAGGTGATCCTGTTGACCTCCTCCCAGCTTTTATTGTACCATAGCTCATTCTCCGGCTGATAGCGTTTGAACTTCTCGATATAGCACGAGGGATGATCCGGGTTTGAAAATTCTGCGTTTAAGAATCCTCCTGAGCAATGCATCGCACCGCAGGTAAAACGCAGCCTGCAATTCAGATTATGGACAGGGTCTGAATATATCTGATCTTCCATGGCAATACTAATTGTACAAGAGTAATTATATATTTTATGTATAAATCTTAAAAATACATGCACATCATATCTGGATGGAGTCTGCCCACACGATATGTCAAAAAGAATGCCACACGCTAAATCTTTCGCCACATTATAAAGATATTTAATACAAAGGAATAAATACCTGTATACAATGGGGATGCATGTGCCAAAAATCGGAATAACCGCACTTGTTCCTCCTGAATTGATATTTGCATCCGGCAACGAACCGCTGGATGTCAATAATGTCATTCCAGAATCCAGAAAACACCCGAAAAACAAGTTGTGCGCATGGACAGCGATATGGAAAGAGATGCTGGTCAATAGAGAGACCGCTATTGACTCCCTTATAGTGGTGGCAGGAGGTGACTGCCATAATGCCCTTGTGGACGGTCAGAAAGTGGCGATGAGCGGAATACCGACGCACTTTTTCTTCTACCCGTTCGACGGTGATCCCGTATTCATGGAATCGCAATTGAACAGGCTTACAGGGTTTCTTGGAGGCATGGAGTCTCCCGAAAAATTAAAAGATATTGCAGGACTTAAGAAACTGGGGAAAGAGATCGATTCGAAAAGATGCAGGGGAAAGATCGCATCAAAAGACGCTTTTAACATCTTGATTTCTTTTAGCGACCTTTCAGGTGATCTAAATAAGTTTAGAAGAGTTATCGAATCGGCGGACAAAACAACAATCCAGCAAAATAACCGGGTGGCACTGCTGGGAGTGCCCCCGATATACCATGATTTTCATGAAATTGCAGAAACACTTGGTATTTCCATCGTTTTTGATGAACTTCCCTATGAGTTCGTAAGGCATGGGGGAAATGATATTGGTGAGATTGCGCTCGATTATTGCGATTATACGTTTGCAAGACCGCTTGATTTCAGGATAGATTTTCTCCAAAAAGAACTGGAAAAAAGAAAAGTGGATGGAGTTGTACATTACACCCAGTTCGCATGCCATCATGTGCTTGAGGATGAGATTTTAAGAGCAGAACTGGACTATCCCGTATTGACCATACAGGGGGACCTTCCGGGTAATACCCCGGAACAGGTAAGACTGCGGCTTGAAGCATTCAGGGAGATGCTTGAGAAATTATGATAGGGCTTGATGTGGGAAGTACGACTGCAAAAATCGTCCGGATAGAGAATGGCGATATCAAATACGCCATAACGGGTACGCACAACTGGAAGGACCTTGTGAGCGGGATGGATAAAGACGAAATCGTTTCAACGGGTTATTTCAGGAACTCCGTCCCGCATCGAGCATCGGTGACGGAAATAACCGCCGCCATTTACGGCGTGCGCCATTATTATCCTGAAGCAGATGTAATCGTCGATATAGGCGGGCAGGATACCAAAGTCATAGACATAAAAAGGAATAACTTTGTGATCAATGACAAATGCAGCGCAGGTACGGGCGCATTCCTTGAATTCGTGGCAAATTATTTTAAAATTGAGCTGGATGACCTGGGTTCGCTGCACTTTCAAGCAGAGCGCATCCCTGATATTAATAACACGTGCGGAGTTTTCGCAATTTCAGAGATGATCTCGCAACTTGTAGCGGGCTACTCAAAAGAAGAAGTGATCGCAGGGATGCATTATGCGTTCGCGCGGAGGATTTCATATATGGTTCCTGAAACCGAACATATCGTCCTGATTGGCGGAACTGTAAAAAATAAAGGAATGGTTTCGGCCCTGAGGGAGATCATCGGGAAAAAAATCACGATCCCTGTTGAACCGCAGGTCGTGAACGCGCTGGGTGCACTGAGATATTTTTCCTAATTTACGGTTATCATTCCATGCCCGTATATTCGCGGAAACACGTTAGGATCGCCTGAGGGAATGATCGCGTCCAGACTGTATAGCCCCTTATTATTGAAAGTCACGACCACTGCGCCGCTCGTGCCGAGGTTCTGCGTGTATGAAGAATTTATGATAAGTTCCATTGGAGAGAACACTGAAAAATCGGTTATCCTGATCAGAACCGTATCTCCCGTGTTTATGGAAAGTGTGTTAGGGTCAACCTTCTGGTTCCGCAGCTGTATGGTGTACGTAGGATTATCCGTATCCGGGTTCCAGATCTTCACAGTAAAATCAGGAACAGGTTGAGGTGTTTCGGTAAGCGTTGGTGTTGGGGTCATTATTGCCGTTGAAGCAGGTGTGGCTGTTGCAGTTACGGTCTTTTCGACTGTTGTTTCGATAGTTTGGTTTATATAAATGGGTTTTTCTATTGTTGCCGGTTGATGCAATAAATATCCTGCTACCACTCCAAGTACAAAGAATATGATAATTAAAGGAAGATAGCTTTTAATTTTCGGATCCATAATCATTTCCCTCAGGCTACAATAAATTCTTTAATGAGTTATATACATTTCTACCCAAGCGTCTATCGGATTTCAAAGATCCTCTCAGGAACCAGGCTTGAATCAAGGCCAGACCGCAATTGAAATTCTTACTATAATTTGTTTCATAATAATTATTATTATATTAATTTTTATTTTTGAAAACTGATTAATTTATATAGCAAGAAGTTATACTTAAATTTAAGAGGTCGCTCGTAGGAAGTAGGTCGTTAGATATGGGATGTTATCAATGTATATGATATGTGGTTATTTTAAAAAAGATGGTTGTTCAGGGGTGCGTATAAATGGGATTACTTGATTTTTTTAAGCATGATGTGGAAAGAATGGAGGCCAAAAGTGATGTAAAAGGACTTATGGAGGCGCTGAAGAATAAGAACGAGCAAGTTCGAATGAAAGCGGTTGGGGCTCTGGGCAATATTGGCGACAAAAGAGCAGTGGAATCCCTAAGTCAGGCATTAAAGGATAAAAATTGCCATATTCGAAAAAGAACTTCAGAAGTTCTGGGGGAGATAGGGGATAGAAGGGCGGTAGAACCCCTCATTGCGGCTTTAAAAGATACGAGTAAACA
This sequence comes from Candidatus Methanoperedens sp., assembly GCA_027460535.1. Classification (NCBI taxonomy): domain Archaea; kingdom Methanobacteriati; phylum Methanobacteriota; class Methanomicrobia; order Methanosarcinales; family Candidatus Methanoperedentaceae; genus Candidatus Methanoperedens; species Candidatus Methanoperedens sp. The sequence continues at coordinate 125,146 of JAPZAR010000010.1, read as the reverse complement.
TGTTCGATGGAGAGCGGTAGAGGCCCTTGGAAGCATAGGTGATAAAAGAGCAGTTGAACCTCTGATCGCAGCCCTGAAAGATGAAAGCGAGTATGTCAGGGAGGAAGCGTCAAAAGCTCTCGGGAAGATAGGGGATAAAAGAGCAGTAGAGCCCCTGATATCTGTCTTAAAGGATGGGAGCGAGTATGTAAGGGAGGAAGCGGCCGAAGCCCTTGGAAAGATAGGGGATAAACGGGCGTTGGAACCCCTGATATCTGCCCTGAGAGATGGGAGCGAGTATGTAAGGGATTTGGCAGGAGATGCGCTAGTAAAAATTGAAGATAAGAGAACAGTGGGATCTCTTATTATGGCTTTGAAGGATGGGAATGAGTATGTCAGAAAGAGAGCAGCAGAAGCTCTTGGGGAAATAGGCAATAAAAGGGCAATAGAACCTCTTGTTCATTCATTGAAGGATGGTGACCTTGAAGTTCGGAAGAAAGCAGTAGAAGCTCTCGGGAAGATTGGAGATAAAAAGAGTGTGGAACCGCTCATTCTCTGTTTAAGGGATATTTTCCCGGATATCCGGGAGGAAGCGGCCGAGGCGCTTGTAAGGATAGGAGAACCTGCGGTAGAACCTTTGATTTCCGCCCTGAAGGATGAGGACTGGGATGTCAGATGGAGATCGACAGGAGCTCTTGTAAAGATAGGCGAACCTGCCGTAGAACCTTTGATAGCGGCTTTGAAGGATGGGAATGAATATGTACGGGAGGATGCGGCTTCGGCTCTGGTAAAGATAGGAGAACCAGCAGTTGAAGCATTGATATTGGCCCTGAAAGACAGGAATGAATATGTGAGGGAGGAAGCAGCCGCAGCCCTGGTGAAAATAGGAGAACCGGTGGTTGGGCCCTTGATCAAGGCTCTGAAGGGAGGAGACGTTGCAGTAAGGAAGAGGGCGGCAGAAGTTCTGGTTGAGATCGGTGAGACGCCCGAGAACCTTGGAAAAAATGAAGATAAATGATAAAGGAAAAAACGAGATATTTGGAAAATAAAGTTTATCTCCTATAAGAACCAACATTACTTTGCTCCCTGGAGCAGGGTTGGTTCATATGAAAGAAATATCCGATAATAGAATCTATTTATTCATAGTTATACTCTCAATAGCCCTTGTGCTAACAGCGGCTAGCTTGTACGCCTTTATGGCAGGCGGGGGAAAATCGTCCGTATCGCAGAAGGAAGATCATACTCTTTCCGTTTCTGGCTCGGCATCCACATTTGTAATTCCCGATACGGCTTCCCTAAGTATCGGCGTCCAGACCCAGGGAAAAGATGCAAGTGAAGCTTCAGAAAAAAATGCTGTTCTGATGAATGCCGTAATAAGCGCGCTGAAAAATCTGGGGCTGGCGGATAAGGAGATCAGAACAACGTTTCTTTCGGTCCAGCCTGTATACAACTATAGCAGGGATGGCATTACACAAGGGATTGTGGGATATACTGCCTCAAATAATGTCCAGGTAACCACCCAGATGCTTGATAAACTTGGGGATATAGTGGATAAATCGGTGAATTCCGGGGCTAACCAGGTCAGCGGGATATCTTTTATGGTATCAGAAGAAAAGCAGAAACAAGCCCGGGATGACCTGCTGGTCAATGCGGTAAAGGATGCTGGAGATAAGGCCAAAAAACTTGCAGAGAGCCTGAATGTCAGGATTGTCAGCGTCAGGGCCACTTCGATAAGCGAGGGTGGATTTCCGCAACCATTATTCCAGACGACGGTATTAGCAGAAAAAGCAGCAACTCCGGTCCTGCCAGGTGAGTCCATGGTGACGCTGTCAGTTCAGGTGGAATATATAATCGAGTAGAGGTAATTCACTTTTTTTAAATTGATCCAGCATTTGGAATATTCAAAGTCATACTGTTCTGGAGCTTCTGAATATGGATTGCAATCTTCATACAATAGATTAATAATAGAATTACTCAATTAAGAGCGAAGATAGTCATGATAAGAACTCATTACTCAACTCAGATAACACCAGAAATGAACGGAAGAACAGTCACTATTTGCGGCTGGGCGCATGAGATACGCGATCTTGGCGGGATCACTTTTCTGGTAGTAAGGGACAGGGAAGGGCTTGTACAGGTCACATTATTCAAGAAAACCATAGACAAGAACGTTTTAGAAATCGTACGGAACATCTCCCGCGAGTCGGTGGTTGCTGTCACTGGAAATGTCAAAAAAGAGGCAAAGGCACCTAATGGGTATGAACTTGTCCCGACCGATGTGAAGGTACTTGGTAAAGCGGATTCACCGCTGCCCATGGACACCACGGGTAAAGTGGATGCCGATCTTGATACAAGGCTGGATGCGAGGTTCATGGATATGCGGCGTGCGTCTACCCAGGCGATCTTCAGGATAAGGCACCTTATTCTGAAGAGCATAAGGGAGTTCCTTGAACGGGAAGGATTTGTTGAGATTACGACCCCCAAGGTGGTTGCCACCGCTACCGAGGGAGGGACCGCCCTTTTTCCGATAACGTATTTTGAACGCGAGGCTTTTCTGAACCAGAGCCCGCAGTTGTTCAAGCAGCTTATGATGTCCGGCGGACTTGACCGCGTATTCGAGATTGGCCCCATATTCAGGGCTGAAGAACACGATACGCGAAAGCATTTGAATGAGGCCACCTCGATCGATATCGAGGCGAGTTTTCTTGATAACGAGGATGTGATGGTCATACTTGAAAACCTTGTCAATTATGTTTATACCGGCGTTGCAAAGAACGGTGCAAATTATCTGGAAAAACTCGGTGTGGAGCTGAAAATCCCAAAAACCCCATTCAGGCGTATAACATATGAAGAGGCAATAAACATAGCCCGGGAGAATGGTGAACAAATAGAATGGGGTGATGACCTGAGTACAGAATCCGAGCACTCCATCGGAAAGGCGATAGGAGAGCATTATTTCATCGTAGATTGGCCTACAAAAATAAAGCCCTTCTACGCAATGCCATACGAGAATAAGCCTGAGATTTGCAGGGCGTTCGATATGATGCATCCGCGCATGGAACTCTCTTCGGGAGCACAGCGTGTGCATTCGTACGAACTGCTGCGCAGCAGGATAACGGATCAGGGGCTGAACCCCGACGGGTTCGAGTTCTATCTCAAGGCATTCAAGTTCGGCATGCCGCCGCATGCGGGCTGGGGCCTGGGAGCGGAACGGCTTCTCATGACAATGCTGGATATCGAGAATATCCGCGAGGTCGTGCTGTTCCCGCGGGACAGGAAACGATTGTCCCCATAAAATATTTAACTTAATAGGATATGACTAATATGAAAAAGTCAGATCTACCAAAATCTATTTGACTGCTTCCACTGTTTAGAGAATGAGGGAAAAGATGAGCACTGAAAGGGATATTATAATTGAGAGGCTTGAGCAAAAACTGGCGGCCCGGGACTTGGAGATAGAAAAGATGCAGGAATCCTGGCGGGAATCCATCATCGCTGAAATGGAAAAAAGGTTCACTGATAAGATCAAGCTTCGGGAATCCACTCTGGATGATCTCAGGCAAAAATTTGGTGAAAAGGCGAGTGAGATCATAGAGATGAATAAATCCCTCAGGGACTCAGTGCTTGAACAGCGAAAGTCCGAGACAGATGTTCTCCGGGAAGCTGAAAAAAGGATGGAACGGATAGAAAGGCGTCTCATGGAACTTAACAGCTCTTATGATGGTGTCATGAAAGAGCTTCTTGACCAGAAATCCATACTCCAGGAACTCAAGCCCAAAAAACCGCCCGCGGTTAGGGAAGAGCCGAAGCCCAAAGAGACAAAACCCAGGGAAGAGGTAAAGCCTCTGGAGAAGCCAAGGCCAAAAGGCGAGTACATAATCGCTGAGAATTACGTGCCCAAAGATAAGAGAAAACAGCAGGCTATCATAGAAGCAGATGACGTACCGGCCAGATCGGAGAATAAGCCGGAAGAAAAACCTTTAAAAAGGCAAGAGGTCAGGAAAAGTGAAAGCGTGAAGGAAGGTGTGGTAATATTTGAAACTCCTAAAAAGAGGTAAATATTGCATATCAAAGAGATAGAACTTCAAAACTTCAAATCCTTCGGTAAAAAAGTAAAAATCCCTTTTTTTGATGATTTCACCACTATTTCAGGACCAAACGGAAGCGGCAAATCCAATATTATCGACGGTATCCTTTTCGCCCTCGGTCTTTCAAATTCAAGGGTGATGAGGGCCGAGAAACTCACAGACCTTATATACAATGCCGATAAGGGGAGAAAAGATTATGCCCAGGTCACGATCCGTTTTGATAATACCGACCGCGAGATGCCGGTGGATTCTGATGAGATCGTAATTACGCGCAAAGTGAGGCAGACCGAAACTGGATATTACAGTTACTATTATTTTAATGATACGCCAGTCAGCCTGACGGATATTCATAACCATCTCTCCCGGGCCAAAATAACGCCTGAAGGTTACAACGTTGTGATGCAGGGGGATGTCACACGGATCATAGAGATGACCGCCACAGAGAGACGGAAGATAATCGATGAGATAGCAGGTGTGGCAGAATTTGATGAGAAAAAAGACCAGGCCATGAACGAGCTTGAGATCGTCAGGGAGCGCATAGAACGCGTGGATATCATACTGGCAGAAGTGTATGACCAGCTGGCCAGGCTCCAGCAGGAACGCGACCAGGCTTTGAAATACCAATCTCTCAGGGACGAGAAACGAAAATATGAGGGATACGTTCTGCTGGCGAAGCTCAAAGATGCAAGGAACGAACAGGAGAAAATCACGGGAGAGATGCGTGATAAGGAGACGAGGAGAGAGGAACTTGTAAAACTGGTGGAAGAGCGCAGGAACGAGCTCAGTGGGATCGAAGAAAAACTCGCTAACCTGAATTCCGCTATAATGCAGAAAGGTGAAGGCGAACAGATCGCCCTCAGGAAAGACATCGAATCCATCAAGGGTGAGATATCCCGCTGCTTCGGCACCATAGAACTTGCGGAAAACGAAATAAATGATATCGAATCCCAGCGAAGAAAATCCTTCCTGGAAGTAGATTCAACCCAGGGAAGGGTAGCAGAACATGACACCAAATTGAATGAAGAAAACCTAAGAATTGAAACGCTCTCAAATGAGCTTAACGACAAAAATACACAGCTTCTGGTGGTAAAGAGCAGGATTGCAGAAGTCGATGCTCAATTTGTCGAAACCCGGGATAAGCTTGCTGAGCGAAAAGCAGAACTCGAATCCCTCAAAACCGGCAAGAATGAACTCATGCGCGAGGAGGACAGGCTGCTTGATGCGATACGGCGGAAGTCATCAGAAGCACGGGATATGGAACTTGAGATAGAAGATTCCCTGTCCAGGATACAATCCGCTGATTTTGATGCCGGTAATGTAAAAACGCAAGTAGAAGAGATAAATGCGAAAAAGCGGGAAATTGCGAAGGACATATTTGATCTTGAGAAAAACAGGGTGCAGATCAAAAGCGTGATAAGCGACCTGGAGAGCCAGCTCCGGACGTTCCAGCAGGAGTATGCCAAATCAGAAGCGCGTATCAAGATGGCAAAAGATATGAGCTACAGCGAGCCGGTCGATTCGATACTTCGCGCAAAGAAAAACAAGGAGCTCCCGGGAATCTACGGTACGATAGCAGAACTTGGGAAAGTTGATAAAGAATATGCCACAGCCCTTGAGATCGCGGCGGGATCAAGGATGCAGGCAGTAGTGGTGGATAATGATGAGGACGCTGCCAGGGCTATTACATATTTGAAAGAAAGACGTCTTGGCAGAGTGACGTTCTTGCCTCTCAATAAAATGGAGGCAATTCAGCCCCTTTCAAAAAAGGAAAAGGAAGGTGTCATTGATTACGCCATCAACCTTGTTGATTTTGATAAGAAGCTTGACCCTGCATTCTGGTACGTTTTCCGCGATACTTTAGTAACAGACCATCTGACAACCGCAAGGAAGATGATGGGTGGGAAACGGCTGGTCACGCTTGACGGCGAACTGATAGAGAAAGCCGGTGCAATGACGGGAGGTACTATCAGGTCTAAGCTCACTTTTGCAAGCGGGGAGGAGGAAAACCTGAAGAAGATAGCTGAGCAGATAGCGGAATACGAGGGGAGGCGTAAGTCCGCCGTATCCAAATTCGAAAAACTCGAAGGGCATCTTGAGGAGATCAAGACCGAATTGAGGAACTACGATAATGAAATAACGAAGCTTGAACTGCAGATGGTAGAGATCAAGAGCAGAGGAACGAGGCTTGCAGAAATAATGGAAACCAGAAGAAAACAGATCAAGGAAATCGAGGATTCCCGCATCGAGATAAAGAAGCAGATGGATGGCATCGAGGAACAAAAGCGCGAAAAGGATGCAGTGATCAATACAATATTAGAGGAAATCAGCAAGATCGAAGCGCTCCTGAAAGGCTCGGAAGTCCCGGAGCTGGGTGCCAAGGCATCCCGGATAGAGGAAGAGATCGACCGATTTGAATCAAGGCTGCGGGATATCGAAGCAGGGTTAAATGCCATAACACTTGACAGGAAATATGCCCTGGAGAAAATAAATGAGACAAAGGAGCGGCTTTCTCTTCTCGACGCTAAGAAGGGTGTTATCAGGGATAAGATAAATGCCCAGCGAGAGCTGGCCAGAACACTGGAATCCGACCTGAACTTGAAGAAGATCAGGGAAAAAGAGCTCGGAGGCGAACTCCTTGAACTTCAAAATAATCGGGAACAGGTTCAAAAAGAATATTCATCGCTTAAAGAAAGGCTTGAGGATGTCCAGAGGCTGTTGAACGAACTGGAAAGGAACATTCTTGCCCTGACCTCAACAAAAGATGCGCTCACCGAGCAGATCATCGGCCTTGATAATGAGATCGCGGAGCGAGGCTTGAACCGGGATGAAGAGATACCGTCATCTGAATCCATCGCTTCCAGGATCTCGGCGCTCACGCGGGCGATGGAGAAGCTTGAACCTGTTAACATGAGGGCGATCGATGAGTACAATGAGGTTGACAACAGGCAGAAGGACCTAAAATCACGGCGCGATATCCTGTTCCATGAGAGAGAAGAGATACTGGTGCGCATCAAGAAATGCGAAGAGATGAAAAAGGAGGCGTTCATGAACAGCTTCAAGGGAGTGAATGAACAATTCAAACAGGTCTTTGCGGAGCTGTCCGATGGAAGCGGTGAACTTTTCCTTGAAAAGCCCGACGAGCCATTTTCAGGCGGGATGACGATAAAGGCCCGACCATCGGAAAAAACCCTGCAGCGCCTTGAGGCAATGTCAGGGGGAGAGAAAAGCCTGACCGCTTTGTCGCTTCTTTTTGCAATCCAGCAATATAGACCCGCTCCTTTCTATGCATTTGACGAGATAGATATGTTCCTTGATGGCGTGAATGCGGAAAGGGTGGCCAGGCGAATCCAGAAATCCGCGGCGAAAGCCCAGTTCATTGTGGTTTCGCTCAGAAAGCCGATGATAGAGGCTGCCAGGAGGACAGTAGGCGTGGCAATGCAGGAGAACAATATTTCGAGTATTACGGGGATCAAGTTGAATTGAATTCAAGGTCTGAGAAAACCTGTGGAAAATACCCTCACCAAAACTTATAACATATCTTGATTACCTGTAGATACCAATGGATAATGTTGACAAGAATAAGGATATTAAGCCTGAGGTAATGCGGGTTATCCTTAATATCTCAAAGGCCCTCGCCAAGGAAAAACAGGGCGCTCTTTTTGTCATTGCGGACAGGGAAAAGATCCAGGGTAATTACAGGCCGCATTATCCCCAGTTACAGTTTGCCGATAATCTCCTCACCAGAGGAATGGATTCTGTTGTGGAAAAGCTGGCTACTCTTGACGGAGCCGTGATCTTTACACCTCATGGGGAATTGGTAGCATATGGTTCAAGGATATTGAGATCAGAAACACTTCTCGGTTTTGGAACAAAACATGCTGCTGCAAAAGGTATAACTTTATTCGATGATTCAATCACGGCGGTACTGGTTTCAGAGGAAAGCGGCTGGATAAAGGTATTCCAGAAAGGGGACATCGTGCTAGAAACGGACTCGGTGGATATCGAACCCTCAACACTTGACAAGGTTTCCCGTTTCCTTACGAACCATGACATGGCTTTGCTTGCAGGCGCGGGAATAACTGTTGCTGCAGGTATAGTTTCTGCCCCGGCGGTATTGATAGTGGGCGGGGCATACATGGTTGTGAAGACAGCCGGCTCCATGATATCTTCCGCCTTGAAGAAAGAAAAACCCAAGTGATATGATCCATTTCACAAAACTTCATGGCAACGGGAACGATTTCATTCTGATAGACGAATACGATGGAGAGATCGTTTCTGAAAAGGCAGTTTTTGCACAGATATACTGCAATCGCAGATTCGGGATAGGGGGAGATGGTGTCCTGTATCTTGGAAGCTCGGATAAAGCCGACCTCAGGATGCGAATATTCAATTCAGATGGGACAGAGGCCGAGATGTGCGGAAATGGCATACGATGTCTTGTGAAATATGCGCTGGATGAAGGGTATATCAAAGAGAGGGCAACAGTTGAAACCGTTTGTGGGGTGCTTTCCATAAGTTCGCGGACTGAGGATAGAACATGGATCACCGTGGACATGGGCAAACCCCAGTTCGCCAGGGAAAAGATCCCGGCAAAAGGGAAAGGCGAGTTCCTTTTGTCCAAGATGCACGGGTTCGATGTCTCGGCTGTCAATACAGGTGTCCCGCATGCGGTAATTTTCGTGGATTCGCTTGACGACCAGCTGATCTCAAAAGCGCCGGAGATACGCTACGACCCCATTTTCCCGAAGGGGACGAATGTGAATTTCGTGCATGTGGATTCGCGCGATGAGATCACCATTCGCACTTATGAGCGCGGAGTGGAGGCTGAAACTTTCAGCTGCGGAACGGGTTCGGTAGCCAGTGCGGCAATGGCCCACAGGCTTGGCAAGACAGATGATAAGGTCAAGGTGAATACAAAGGGGGGGGAATTGAGAATCAGCCTGACGAATGAAGCAGCATTAATGGAGGGGAGCGCAGAGAGGGTATTTGAGGGTACAATAAATTTAAATCAGAATATCACTTATTAAAGGTGATGTTGCGTCATATCATCTCAATGAGGGATTTTTCAAGAGATGAGATCGATTTCATTCTGAACAGGGCAAAGGAATTCGAGCCATTTGCAAAAGGTAAAAAATCCGATCTGCTATCAGGAAAGATTCTTGCCACGCTTTTCTATGAACCGAGCACACGCACAAGATTATCCTTTGATACTGCAATGAAGAGGCTCGGCGGGGAGGTCATTGACATGGGGTCGATAGAGTCAAGTTCGGTGGCCAAGGGAGAAAATCTCGCTGATACCATAAGGGTGATAGGGAATTATGCAGACGCTATCATATTGCGCCATCCCAGGGAAGGCGCGGCCCGGATGGCTTCCGAGTATTCAAAAGTGCCGATAATCAATGCGGGAGACGGGGCAGGGCATCATCCCACCCAGACTCTGCTTGACCTTTACACTATCATGCGCGAGAGCAATCTTCAGGGGCTCAAGATAGCGCTCGTGGGAGACCTGAAATACGGAAGAACGGTCCATTCACTCGCTTATGCTCTTTCCCTGTATCACGCCGACATGACACTTATCTCGCCTAAACAGCTCCAGATGCCCGATGTTATCAAAAAGGACCTGAAAAAGCAGGGTGCAGTAGTCAGTGAGACTACGAACATCGAGGATGTGATCGGGGATGTGGATGTGCTGTATGTAACCAGGATACAGAAAGAACGCTTCCCAGACTCGGCTGAGTATCAGAAAGTGGCGGGAATATACAGGGTAACAGAAGAGCTTCTGAAGAAAGCCCGTGATGATCTTATAGTAATGCATCCACTGCCCCGTATAGATGAGATCGACCCGGAAGTGGACAGGACAAAATATGCGCGGTATTTTGAGCAGTCCTTTTACGGTGTGCCTGTTCGTATGGCGCTCCTGGCAATGGCGCTTGAGGCAGCATGACTGACCTTGAGGAAACCGGAGATTTGAATTCTTTTTCCGGGTCATCAAAAAAAGAGATGCGTGTACGTAGGATAAAGCACGGAACGGTGATTGATCATATCACGGCGGGTCAGGCGCTCAATGTGCTGCGAATACTCGGGATATCTGGCACTACTACTGCGGTCGTAAGCGCTGCCATGAATGTGCCCAGCGGGTTTCTGGGATTCAAGGATATCGTCAAAGTAGAGGACAGGGAGCTTGAAGAGGAGGAAGTGGACAGGATATCGCTGATAGCGCCGAATGCCACAATCAATATCATCCGCGATTTCGAGGTTATCGAGAAATACAGGGTCGATCTCCCGGAGCGTATCGAGGGTATTGTGAAATGTTCAAATCCTAACTGTATTTCCAATACGAATGAACCGGTTGTTTCAAAGTTTGCCGTGAATAAGAAGCCTGTGGAACTGAGATGCATATACTGCGACCACGTGATCTCTGAGGGGATCGCGGAGCATTTGATTTGATCCCCTATTCAAGCATATTTTTTGGCTACAAGGTAGATAAGGTTCTCTTGCCATTCCCTTTTCATAAACATTAATGGCGTTGAGAAAATGTCTTTTTGTTATGATCTTTTTCTCAAGTAAATTCTAAATAATATAATACTGAAGCTTATATTTTCATTTTTGGAATGCCTTTTTACAAATCTTATACCATCTGAAATCAGCAAATCCGCGTCTGTCAGCAGCTCCGGTGCCTCATCTTCACCTTTGCCGAAATTATGACCGGCTGATTTAATCTCCACTCCTTCGAGAACTTCTATGGCCGCATTTCCAAGCTCATCATCCTCTTGATGCTAACATTTTTATAAGCTGAGATATGAAGCTCACAGGATAACCAAATTTTAACAAGCCATCCCATTTTAAGAGTAACAAATTTATAAAAAATAAAAGAGGGATTGCTCCCTCTCAAACCTGATGTGCTGGTGATTTAATTTATCTTGATCTTATCCGTCCCGTCGCCAGGCAGATAGCTGAAGCCGAACATACCGCTGCTGGGATCAATGCCAATATTATCGGCTTTGTAGTCATTGTTCCCGCCTCCGGCGGCCCCAACTATGGTCAGTGTATTGACGCTGGTCTTCTTGCCCTTGAAGTCCAGTTTGTCATTTCCTGCGGCATCGTTGTATGTTACTAAGTCAGGCCCTACTGCATCGCCCTCTACCATATATTCGTTGTCCCCATCCACATCATTTATGATGACGACGGCTGGATCCAATTTAATACGAAGGTCCGTTGTATCGGCCGGCAAGAGGATAGCAGCATCAAACGGATCAGATGGGGCGAGATTATCTACTTTGACCATGCAGCCGGCTGCATCTGCAGAAATGCCGGCAGTAAGATCAATTGTTACTGTTGGCCCCTCAGGTGGGCATGTTACTTTCACCTCCATTGGTTTTGGCGGTTTTGCCTCTGCTGCGGCCATAAATGCCGAAGCCACCACTATTCCTGCCAGCATTATTACTGCCAGCTTTTTATCTATTTTCATATCATTTACCTCCTATGGTTTATCTTTTTACAAGGCTCGCCTGTGGCTTGCCCTGTGCCATTGCGCATCACATTCTGCGCCTGATGCATTTACCACACCACCCCTGCGGGCAAACCCCCATGCATCTCGGATTTTTCAAAGCGTGGTTTTAATTTAAAGAGATCGGGGAGAATGTCACTTCATTCTTAACAATCCCCTTAACCACTCACTTTTGTGGGGATACCACCATTGGCGTTGTGTAACCCACACACGCTATTCTATGAATTGCGCTCACAACACATAAATCTTTCTAAATCATAACGTATATTATCATGCGCATGTTTTTGATAAGCTTTTATAATTTTATACTTAAACTTCCAAAATTTTAACTTGTTTTTTCTCATTTTAAGAAATAACAAGTTTATAAAAAATCAAAAGAGGGATTTGCTCCCTCTCAAACTTTACTGAGTTTTTGTTGGGGCCTTTCATCACTTCCCATGCTGGTTCCCATGCTGGTTCCCATGCTGGTCCCCTTGCTGGTCCCCTTGCTGGTCCCCTTGATCATCCTCATGCTCGGAGGGTTTACATAATCCAGCGCCAGGGAAAGGACCAAAAGTGCCTGTTGAGTTGAGTATCCAGGCATCTCTTCCGGGTGGCATGGGTGGCGTTTCTTTATTTTGCTCATCTACGAGGCAGATGGTCAAATTACCCGGCGGAGCTGTGAAATTAAATGATTTTGGAGAGAATGGTTCCAAATCTAGTTTCAACAGTTTAACGTGGGAAGTTGTATTCCAGACCGTGATTTTCGCCGTACCGTTCGGGTCAAAAACGTTGACATCTCCTCCAGTGGCGAAGGTCCAAGTTACAGGGGTGAGCACCGAGTTCAGTGCCATTGCCTCTACAAGCGCCATACCCAAGATAAGGAGCATTGCTACAACTCCTAACTTCAATAGCGCTTTGTTCTCTATTTTTTTCATTTCTTATACCTCCTATGGTTTATGTATCTTGGCAAGGCTTTCTTCGCCTGTGCCATTGCGCATCACATTCTGCGCCTGATGCATTCACCACACCACCCCTGCGGGCAAATCCCCATGCATCTCGGATTTCTTAAAGCATGGTTTTAATTAAAGAGATCGGGGAGAATGTCACTCCATTCTTAACAATCCCCTTAACCACTCACTTTTGTGGGGATACCACCATTAGCGTTGTGTAACCCACACACGCTATTCTATGAATTGCGCTCACAACCCATAAATCTTTCTAAATCATTACATATATTATCATGCGCATGTTTTTGATAAGCTTTTATAATTTTATACTTAAACTTAAAGAAATAGAGAATATCACAGGATTCTTGGAAGATTGTATCACCTCAGGACTATTATCGAGCGGAAGAATTCAAATGAGGTGGTTGGATATCTGAAATGCCAAATCGTAGAACAGATTGGGCAAGATGTTTCGTTTCTATCTCTAATATTTCTTCTTTCATTCCTATGTTTAAGGTTTGTTATACATCTGCAGTTAATATCGGTAATTTATTTCATGAAGTCAAAAATGATAATGTCATGTGCAAACTTTAATTTAACAAAAGTCTTATAGCACCTCATGGATGAGAACACCGTCAACAGGACAAAGGCTGCCCTCAATGCCCTCATAGACATAGAGCAGCTGTGGATCGAGAACACCCCCAACTACAATCTCTCGACACAGGAACTGGTGGTTCTCAAAAAGAGACTTGAGCGGGCAATGGAGAACATCTCCAAGATATACGAGGAGAACAAAGCTAAAATGCAGGCGGCTGAGGATGAGATCAAGAAGATGCACGAGGGTAAGAAGAGGAAGTAAGGGTATATTTCGTCCGTGGAAACGCTTCACATCAAATTTGATGACTTTGTCGTCACAGGATTTAGCTGTTTATCTTCATAATTGTGAGAATAAAACGGCTATTAGGCTAAAAGCACTATATTCAGGCCTCGTACACCGTACGGGGTATATTGTGCTGCAATCATGCTCCATTCTCATGCTCTCGAAAGACTATGAATTCTCGTAACAACCTCTTAAAATCCTAAGTTTCTTGACCGTGAGAAAGAAGGCGCAGTAATTATCGATCTTCAGCCCTAAGGAGTACGAGCAGAACAACATTTCAAAGAAGGTTTAGAGGATGCTTGGCAAGGAAACCGAATGAAGCACCTCAAAAATATGCATGCGGTTGTCTCTTGTTATCTTTCAAAGTAACATCATTATAATGATAATTATTATATAGTGAAGAGTTATATATGAACATTATAACCTGATCAAAACATCGGATTTTGCAAGAAGGCTAAAATATGATAGATATCAAAAATAAGATAATTACAGTAATTCTTATTGTTATCGTAACGATGAGCATGTCGGCATCCGCTGGTTCTGGCGATGGAAGTGGTTCTGGTCAAACACCAACAATAACCATGAACATCAATCCAGTAAAATCACCAACTAATATTTCCACTCAAATGATAAGTGGATCAGGAATGGCAAGTGGTTGTAAGAGTGGAACTGGTATAAGTGGTCTTGAAGTAACTGTTAATGGATTAGCAGCAAATATTGATGCAAGTACAAATACATTTTCAAGAAGCATTTCATTATCGGAAGGCAAAAATACCGTAACAGTTACTGCAAAAATAGGGATCTGTTCTATTACAAAAACCACAAGTATAATACTAGATACTACACCGCCAATACGTCCAACACCTCCACCAACAACAGGCTCCATAACCGTATCAACCAACCTCGCAGGCGCAACCTTCACGCTCACAGGCGCCTCGTCTTATTCTGGAAGCATGGGCTCATGGAGTACAGATGCGCCCTCATGGAATACAGCTAATGCGCCTGCCGGTACTTATACGATAACGTATGGAACCGTAATGGGCTACGATGTGCCGCCGTCTGAGACCAGGACGCTTTCAGCAGGAGGAAGCATAGGATTTAATGGTACATACGTAACGCCAGTTATAGCAGACACGACGAAAGGCTTTGAAGACGATTTTAACAACAAGTTGTTAGATTCTTCTATGCAGGTGGTAGAAAAAGTTCCTGGGCTTGGAAGATATTCCTTAACCGATAACCCGGGGTACTTGAGGTATTACCTTGAAGGTTCGCAGGGATCTATGGGCGGTTGGAGAAATAACTATCTAACATCCGGGGCGTGGAGACCGAGCCTAACACTTATTCGTCCCTTCGATGGGGAAAATTGGACCTTAAGAACAAAGGTAGATTATAACCTGCACGCTCATAACGGAGGCAGTTCTACCGGTGCCCAGGGGCAGAGCTTCTGGATTGCTTTTGGAGAAGGTACAAATGATTACCTCTCTATCTATCGCGGTGTGGATTGGTGGTATAAAAGTAACGTCCTTACCATGGAACTTGTTAGTAATGGCGTGAGTGTAGCAAAATTCAGCGGTGCACCTTCTTCAATCGGAACCGATGGCTGGGTTAGAGAAAGTTACTGGTATGAAATTACAAGGAATGGTGAGAAGATAACTGTGCGGGTCAGCAATGATGGTATCAACTATACTACTGCTTTTTCGGCCTTACTTACTAAGCCAGTAACGGCAACACAAAGGGCAATTATAGACATGAACCTTTGGAATGGCGCCGGTTCCTATGTGGATTGGGATTATATTCACGTTGTTGTTTTAGATGGGGATTCCAAACCAACAATAACACCAACAATAACTGCAACAATAACACCAACAATATCACCAACAGCAACACCTACAATAACATGCAAAGAGCCCGGGGAAAAATTCGAAACTGCAATAACCACATTCAGGGAAGCCGAGGACAAACTTAAAGTCGCCCAAGCAGAATTCGAACCAAAGAAGGAGCAGTTCAAGGCTGAATTGGAAGCCTTTGAATCCATAAAGCAATCGCTCACCAAGGAAGAAAAAAATGCTAAAAAAGATGAGCTTAAGAGAAGAGGAGATGAATTAAAGCTTCAAGGGGATAAATTACAATTAGTAGTGAAAGAATTCTTTGAGAGAAGAATAGACCTTTTTATTGCGGATATCGACCTTCTTAAATGTGATGCAAAATTCACCGGGAACGGTGAAGCCCTTCCATTTGACGCTTCCGCCACCCTGGACAAACATTTAATGGAACTGGAACAGATCAGGACAAGAGTTCAGCAGGCTTCAGATAAACAGGCTATAGAGGATATTAATCGCGATCTTAAGGATATAAAAGAAAAATTCGAGCTTGAAAAACGCTACTACAAAGGGATAGGGGTCAACAACAATATGAATACATTCTTTGCAAGAACTGATGACGCCTCTGTCAGAATGGAGATATTAATGAAGAAGCTGAATGAGAATGGAAAGGATACGTCTAAACTTGCCGGCATTGCATCGGATTTCAATAATCTTATGAACCAGGCAAAAGAGACCCATAATAAGACCATTGACCTCTTCAGGGATCATTCCGGGTTTGACTCAGCTGGAATGGTAATAGATATCAGGAACGCGCAGGATTTCATCAGGCAGGTAAGAGAGCAACAACAAGACACCCAGAGACTCAAAGATGCAATAGCCGAACTGAGGGAGTTCTTCGGGGAAACAAACCGGCTTATTCAAGGCGCACAGGCGGGGGTGTAACAACATGAAGGCTATTTATTTATTCATATTGCTTCTGATCGTCGCTTTGGTTTCAGGATGTGTTGATAAAAAAGAACAAAATTTATCGACCAAAGCTCCGGGAGAGATACTCCCTGCAAGTTATGTATCGGAAGTCGAGGGCAACTTGACACAGATGGAATCGATGCTCAATGAAAATGAAGAAAATTTTTCCACAGAGGTAAGCGCTTCAGCGTTTGACTGATCGTTACTTTTTATTTTACTGCAGAGGATACATATTTTCTCATGCTCTCATGGAGCGGTAGATTACAATAAGACCGCTAAACGCGGAATGCCGCCAGGAAAGCCACTCATTTCAAGTGCCATCGAGCATCCATGCCGATGCATCGCGATTCACGGCAGAGTCCAAGACTGAAAATATAGTTTTTTATGCTCGAATCAATAAAAAGTAAAAATTCAAGTTCTCGACCTAAATCCAGAAGGATTTGATCATAGTTTCTCAGGCAACTAATTGATATATTCGTATCGATATGTCTGGAATACATGCAGGCAATTGAAGTATCTCATCTCATCAAAAAATTCGGCCCTCTCACCGCGCTCAATGATATAACTTTCTCTGTTGGCGAGGGAGAGACTTTTGGGTTTTTGGGTCCCAATGGTGCAGGCAAGACCACTACCATCCGTATTCTGACCGGGATCTCAAGCCCGACCTCCGGGACGGCATCCATTTTTGGCCATGATATTGAGCACGACACGATTGCTGCACGGCAGTCCATGGGCATTGTATCCGAGAATTCCAACGTGTACGATGACCTGACTGCATGGCAGAACATGATATTTTCCGCTGAACTCTACCATGTTGCACGAAAAGAGCGGGAAAAAAAGACGACCGAGTTACTCAAGATATTCGGGTTACACGAACGGCGCAATGATAAAGTGCACGGGTTTTCCAAGGGGATGAAGCGACGGCTGACGCTCGCAATGGGGCTCGTCAACAGCCCGCGCCTGCTGTTCCTGGATGAACCCACTTCAGGGCTCGATGTACAGAGCAACCTCATTATCCGGGACGTGGTCACGGATCTGGTCCGCGACGGGGTCACGGTTTTTTTAACGACCCACAATATTGAGGAGGCAAATGTTATGTGTGACCGGGTCGCGATCATCAATAAAGGAAATATCGCAGCTATCGACGCCCCGGAATCTTTGAAAAAGACGATCCAGAGTGTGCAGTCGATCGAGTTATCGTTTAACCACAGTTCTGCTGATCAGCTGGACGAGCTGCGACGCTTACCCATGGTAAATGACGCAAAGAAGGCAGGTGACAAGTTTAAGCTCTATACTCATGATCCATCTGAAGTTATCGATGCGGTTATGGCTTATTCCCGCACCCATAACCTCAAAGTGATCAGTATCACGACTCTTGGCCCGAGCCTCGAGGATGTGTTCATCCGGTTGACCGGCCTGCAGAGGACAGGGGGTGCAGTCCATGCTATCGACTGATCATGAGGGCTTTGCAAAACGTCTTTCCCGAGAGTTGTCCGCTGCATGGGCGATCGCCAGAAAAGATATGCGGATATACTACCTCAAACCCAACATCATCGTTTCCGGCATCCTCTTCCCGCTCTTCATGTTCCTGGCCTTTGCCATCGGGAAGAACGCCCCGCCTGGTACCCTGATCCCGGGGCTGATCTCGATCACCTTACTATTCTCGGCCTCGTCAATAGAGCCGGTCTCGATACCCATTGAACGGCGGGTAAAAACCTTTGACCGCCTGCTCTCGGCACCGATCTCGCTGTATTCGCTGGTGTCCGGTGAGAGCCTGAGCGGATTTCTCTACAGTCTCGGCATCGCGTGTCTCCCGCTTGCCATCGGTATCATCATGTTCAGTACGCCTATTGTACATGCACCGTTTCTTGTAATTGCCATGATACTAACGGCGTTCTGTTTCGCGACGATTGGGACACTGTTTGCGGCATACCCCACCGAGAACGTGGGAGAGGTTATGTCAATGCTCAACACGGTCAGGCTACCGCTTATCTTTATCTCAGGCGTCTTTATCCCGATATCAGCCATGCCGCAGATCGGTCAGGAGATCGCACTGATATCCCCCCTTACCTATGGAAATGACATGATCGAGTACGCGTATACCGGTAAGTCGCTTTTTTCACCACTGCTGGATATCGTGGTGCTGGTGATCTTCATCCTGATCTTCCAGATCGCTGCAAATCGCCTTTACAAGAAGTTCAACGAGTGAGCGATCCTCTTCCTTGTTTACCCGCCAATATATTATACAAAAATATTCAATGCTGCTAATTGACAATCTTCCTGGGCAATAATTAAAGTAACTACCTGTGGCCCTGGAATTCGTTCCAGAGTTCGTGATTTTTGAATTCACTCATCTCATAATGATTTTAACAGCTCAAGCACCGAGTATCCTGCACGGGTTATGCCCATGCTTCGCATATCGGTATCTGTTCCCACAACATACAGGCCATCAACCGGGGTTTTGATCGAAGGGAAATAATTGAGAGAAACAGCTGCTTTCTCAGGGGCCATTACCTGCGTATGTATCATCTCAATATTCTTCTCTACTGCAGGCACAAGAGAGAATATTGTGTTGAGAAGTTTTTCCTCCGAATCATGGCATTTTTTCGGGTCTATTATCGTACTCACTCCCACAAGACCTTTATTGCGCGGCGCAAGCTCTGGCACAGGCATGAGCCAGTAGAACAGTTCTTTATCAGTATCACAGACGTCGCAAAACACTTCCGAACCGTTATAATTGAACTCCGGCATAGGTTCCTTGAGACCGAGCCAGATCGTCATTGCCGTTGCCTGCTCCAGTTGTTTTACCTGCTGGCTCCATTCCACTGGCATCTCGATGATACCAGGTAGCTTTTTTACCTCTCCGGAATAGACAACTTTGTTGGAAACATAATCTCCTTCCGATGTCGAAACGCAAAAACCGCCTTCGTCCTTTTCAATCTTTCGAACTTCTTCTCCTGTATGACACTCCACGTTCTTCGGAAACGATGTGATTACGCCATCTGTTATCGATTGTATGCCGCCGAGAGGATAGCCCTGCGAGCGGTATCCGGAATTATTGAAAAGCTTCATCATTTCAGCGATCCGTCTGATTATTCCTCTCCTACCGCAAGAGCCAAATCCGCACCCTTCCAGAAGCCGGGATACCGACGTCTTTTCCATCGAAAGGCCGCTCAACAGATAAGAAAGCGCGTCCACGAACTGCATTGTTTTCCTGCTGAGCCGATGCCTTGATATGACATCGTACACAGCCCTTTGTTTTTCCCCAAAAACGGCACGCGATATCACCGTATTCAGGAGATCTCCTGCAAGGATCAGCTTGTCTTTTGCCGGAAGTGCATCCATTTTCAAGAAGCCCGGGAGCGTTGATGGAAATCTTTCCAGTCCGTTTTTTTTGCGAAGGTAGTAGTCCTTATGCTTTCTGAATGTGGGAAATTTTCCGGGATCGAAATAGTGCTTCAATTGATTCAGCGGACCATAAATGAGATCCGTTATTGCATGGATGCCAGTATCAACACGCCAGCCAGGACAATCTTCAGGTTCGTATGTCCTGCAGTTTCCGCCAAGAGCGTCTGCTTTTTCGAGAAGAAGGATGCTGTTTCCTTTCTTTCCCAGAGTCAGCGCAGACAAAAGGCCGGAAATTCCTCCTCCTACAACAATCACATCATAATCAGGCATATGGCACCCCCACAGTGCTGCATTATAGTGGCAATTCAATCTTGATTTTTGATGCCTTATTTTTGAATTTAAGGTAATAATAACATTTGTTCTTAAGGTATAAATAGGTTGGTCGGTCTACTGCTTATTATATTAATGATGAAATAGTTAATAATGTTTTGAAAAAATGCATCCTTGATCCCTTCGGATTTCAGATGTTCCCTCCCATGCACATTTTCTCATGCTTTTATCGTTCCGTTGAACCAAACAATTTTTCTTCAATCCCGGACATCATTATCTCCTCTATCTTATGCCTAGCCTTCCCCCGCTCCAGAATAAGCCGCCATAAGTACGGGTTCATGAGGTTCTTTATTATCGCATTTCTGCCATCGCGGGTGTTAATGAACCACTTGATTTTTCCAAGATCGGAGTAAAAACCTGCCCTGAAGAACGCGTAATATGCTTTCTCCACCCATTTTGCCATTTCCACCTTCGTCAGGTTATCATAATAATCCGATACGAGGTGGTCTCTCATCCAATCATTGCTTCCTACTTTCCCGTTGCGTTCTGCCTCAATATACAGCGGGTCCCAGGGCGCCAACCCCAGCGCATTGATCTCGATGGCATTGAGGTCAAGTTCGGATATATGTGCAAGTGTTTCATCCAGTTTCCCGGCATTTTCTACCGGCGCTCCGATAATGAAAGCCCCGATCACGGTAAGACCGGCTGCTTTTGCATTAGCCACGGCTGTTTTTGCCTGATCCGGGGTGGTGTGCTTCTGATAAAAATCAAGTATTTCTTGCGATCCGCTCTCGATACCGAACAATATGGATGAAAAACCCGCTTCTTTCATGCTCCTGAACATTTGAGGGTCTGCCGAATCCACCCTCCCTTCGCAGTAAAGCACAATATCGATATCTCTTCTCTTGATCTCCTCACACATCTCCTTGACCCGATCCCTATCTGCTGTAAAGACGTCATCCAGTATTACGCATGACCTGTAACCCTGGGATTCCAGCAGTTCAAGCTCATCTACCACGTTTCCTATGGATCTGGTTCTCAGTTGCCTGTCAGAGAACTTCCAGTTAGTACAGAATTTACACGCAAATGGACATCCCCTCCCTGTAACGATTGAAGTGAATTTACCGAACGTAAGATCTAAACCATTCCAGGTATATCCATAGCTCACACCCTCTACAAGATCCCGCGCCGGGAATGGGATTTCATCTATATTCATTATCACTTCCGGGTCACTATCAATAACCCTGCCGTTCCTTACAGCCGTTATTCCTTTGATACGCGAAACGTCAGTATCGTTATTCGAATAAGAGACCAGAAGTTCTGAGAAGGAACGCTCCGCCTCGCCTTTAATAACGCAGTCCACAAAAGGGAATGCCTTCACTATTTTTTCAGCCATGAAGGTCGGGTGCATTCCCCCCAGAACGATCTTTGTTTCAGGTAAGGCGTCATGTATTTTTTCCAGGCTTTTCATGGTCACAGGGAACATCCGCGAGGTTACCGAGACTCCAAGCACATCAGGTTTCTTTGCGACCAATTCCTTTACGAATCTCTCACTTTCCATATGCCGTGTAAAAGCATCAAAGACCGAAAGTGTGGCTTTTGCTCTGGTTAAATATCCGTAATGCCTGGCATAGGAGGCCATATACAGGAGACCGATAGGAGGACCGAGTACCTGTGCCGGTGTGGTCAGTCGTCTGTATTCAGGAGGAGTAGCAAGAATTACATGCATTGACGAATCATGGAATCAGAACTATGATAAACTTTTGTTTTTTCAACCATCACATATTTATATCAAGTAAACTTTAGTGAAATCAAGTTTAGTTGATTTAGTGGTGAATATGCATATCTCAGACGGGATCCTGGAGCCGCAGTGGATTGTTTTCTGGTTCATTATCTCTGCGATTTTCATCGCGCTGGGATTGCGCATGATCAACAAACGCATCGCTGCTGACCCTTCGTACCTACCGCGAATCTCACTGATAGGTGCCGTCGTCTTCGTCATCTCGGTATGGCACATTCCCGTACCTGTGACCGGTTCATCATCCCATCCTGTTGGAACACCTCTCGCCTCAATAATCATAGGCCCGTTCGCCACAGTGGTAATAAGTGCCATCGCCCTCTTCTTTCAGGCATTCATAGGTCACGGGGGGCTTACTACCATAGGCGCGAACACTTTTTCAATGGGCGTGGTGGGGGCTTTTGGAGGTTACTTTGTTTATCGAATACTGAAAAATATCTCTCCATTATGGTTCTCAGCAGGAATGGCAGGGCTTGTGGGCAGCATTCTCACCTACGTAACCACAGCCCTTGAGCTTGCCCTCTCCCTGAATCCTGATAACGTGTTCCACTTCTGGAAATTGTACTCCATGGGTTTTATTCCCACGCAACTTCCGCTTTCGATTTCCGAATTCGCTTTCACGGCCTATGTAATAAAATACGTATTTGAGACAAGGGCTGAAGTCCTTTCCGGCGATGGCTCCCGGATTGACAGGTTCACAAAAACCGCTCTGGCTTTAATGATAATAATTGCTTCCGTGATCGCTGCAGGTGCTTATTTCGGCTATTTGAAAGGAGGAAATATGAGCGGGACCGATGGCAGTGTAGAATCACTTGCAGCACCATCAGCGTACGTAACTGGAATCGGAGTGAGGCTCATGTCCCGCCTTGGTGAACCTCTTGGTTTCGTATTCGTTGGAATAACAGGAGGACTGGTCACTGGATATTTCTGGACAGAATTGAGGGGGAAGCCCTGATGCTGGAATGGCTCACCCGTGACCCTTTAAACGGGCTTGCAGTTACGATAGCTTTTTTTATTTCAATGATAGCAGGAAGATACATTCGGAAAAATAAGATATTAGCTCCTGGATCGGGCAGCAGAAAAGATCCCAGAGTCAATATCCTTGTATCGTTTCTCCTGATAATCGCGATCACATTGATGAGACACTGGTACTTTCCAGTCATAATATCAATATCGTGCGTTGCTATTGCCCTGAAACTCGGGATAATTCGGGATTACAGCAAAAAGCTCATTTTTCCAGTCGTAATGGCCCTATTTATTATTGCAGTCCAGGGTTTAAATTACGGGAAGAACGTGATCGATATTGGAATCATTTCATTCTACGCAGAAGGGCTGGAATACGGTTTCATTATTTTTACAAAGGTAATTGCCTCCACTTCGATCCTCATACTTTTGATAAGCAAAACTTCGGAGAATGAACTGCTAGAAAGTATGCGCTGGTTCAGGGTTCCCGGGACCATGATCGAGATATCCGGCTTTATGTTGCGCTATGTCAGGACTTTTTCAGAAGAAGGAAGACTCCTGAAATTAGCGCAGGAATCAAGATGCTCGGGATGCGCAGGCTTTACAAATAGAATGCACAACACAGCATCGATTATCGGAATGCTAATCACGCGCGCATTTTCAAGAGGAGAAGAGGTTTACAGGGCCATGGTCTCGCGTGCATGGAGCCCGATGCTTCAATACCCTTGCGACATCCAGCCGTTAAGCAGAAGAAATACGATTTTTGGAATTCTCTTATCTTCAGGCATAATTTGTCTGGTATTTTTTGACAGGTTCTTATGATCACGGCGGCGATAAAAACCATTGAACTTGAATATGCTTATTCGGATGGGACTGTTGCATTATCGGGAGTGAATTTTGAAGTCAGCCCCGGTGAAAAAGTTGCGGTGCTCGGTCCAAACGGGAGCGGGAAAACCACGCTATTTCATCATTTTAACGGTTTGATCAAACCCACACGCGGGGAAGTAGAGGTATTCGGGGAAAATATCAACAAAAATAACATCGAGAGTATCAGGAAGCGCGTGGGTCTCGTATTCCAGGACCCGGACAGCCAGTTATTTGCACCGACCGTGTTTGACGATATCGCTTTCGGCCCTAAAAATCTCCGTCTAGGGCCTGGCGAGGTAAAAAACAGGGTTTCATGGGTGCTGCACAGGTTTGATATAGAAGACCTCGCGAAGAAGAATCCCGCGAATTTGAGCGCGGGGCAGAAGAAGAGGGTGGCCATTGCCGGGGTGGTTGCAATGGAGCCCGATATTCTTGTGCTCGACGAGCCAACATCGGGACTTGATATGCATGGAGTTATGGATACAATGGAGCTCCTGGATGAATTGAACAACGAAGGGAAAACCATCATTATATCGACACACGATTCTGACCTCGCTGCATCATGGTCTGATCGCGTATATGTACTTAATAGGGGAAAAGTTTTCAGGTCAGGAGCGCCGAGACACATTTTTGCAGATGAAAGACTGGTAGCCGAGGCCGGGCTGAGACATCCTGTCATAGTTCAGACATTCCGGGAATTTCGCGCGCGAGGGATCTCCAGAGGAGAAATGCCTCTCTCAGTTGTCGATTTTATGGAATCCGTGGATACAAAGGTCCTGACCATCAGGTGCGCGATAGCCGGATGCGATGTTCTCGCAGGTGATGAAATCTTCCTCCGTATTAAAGATGGGATGCTTGTCGCGGACAAAGGTTCAAACGGAATAAGGGGAACGGCGATAATCGACGGCAAAGCGGGCGATGATATTGCGGTGAAGGATGTGCATGGCGATTTGACGCAGCTGGCAGGAAGTATTACTGTGATCAGGGTTCCCGGGATTGTGGAAGGAGGAACGAGGGCTGCAGATGCCGATAAGGTGCGTGATATTCTTGACAGCAGGAGGAATCAAAAGATCGGCGCGATGGGGACATCTGCAAAAGTATTGATTAAGAAGATGGAGATGAAGTGCGATTTTGAATTTGACGTGATCCAGTCTGGAATGCTTGCAGCGCTCAGGGGTTTTGATGTGGTTATTTTCGCATCCGGGGGAATGGCGGAAAGAGTTATCGAGAAAGTGAAGGAGAAAGGAATCAACCACTCCTGTTTAATGCTATGAGAAAATCATTTGAACTTCTTTAAAAGCCTGCTATAGAACTCGTTGTCCATATTTTTCCGCGCCAGCCGTTCCACGATCAGTTCAGGAGTGCTGCGGGCAAGGTAATTATACCTGGGATTCCTGTCCACAATAAGGTTCAGGTGCTCATCCAGACCTTTTGCTTCGATGCCGTCAACACGAATTTCACAGGTTGTGTTTTCGAGTATCGACTCTGCCAGATGGCTTACAAATACGCCCATTCCATTATTGTCATCAAGCTCTTCAAGAATTCCTGATATGATCTTTGCGGACGCCCCAGGCTCTGTTATGGATTCGATCTCATCGGCCAGGACGATCTTGCTCCTGCCAGTAGCCACTGTGGCGAAATCTTTGATGGTGCTCTCAAAAGCGCCTGCATCCATCGTACCTTTGGATTTTCCAAAATAGAAAAATTCATCCACAAGACCAAGGCTGCATTTTTTTGCAGGCACTGGAAATCCCATATGTGCGAGTATCACTATTTGCGCCAGAAGATCGATCGTGGAGGTCTTTCCTCCCGAATTCACACCGCTTAATAATACTATCCGGGCGTCCTTGAGTCTGTGTAACCCTTCATTGAAACGTGAGGAACCCAACGAGTAGTTGATGGGAAGAGGAGCATCAAGGAAAAGGTTGGTGCCTCCTATAAAACCAATACCTTTTTTGTCCTGGATCTGGGGTATATTCAGATCGAATCTCCGGGCAAAGCAAGCAACTGTGTAACCGCTATCAAAGTCAAGAACTGCACGGACTATTGTGTTCGCTGTCTCTTTGAATTTTGAAAGCTCTTTCGCATTGTCCCTTAAGATAGCCAGTTTTCGGGAATTGATGGTGCGAAGCAGGTGGTTTCTCAGCTCTTCCACCCCGCGAGAGTTTACTTTGATCGGGTGAGCAGGTTCTTCAGGGAAAAAATTATTAACGAACTGTGATTCCATCGCAGATAGCTTAAGCTCCGCCGATAATGTTCGGGCGGCATTGCTTACTACTGTGTTATATTTTTCTCTTATCTCTTTCTCAAAAAGCCGGTTGACACCTCCGTCGATAGCGGTCAGTATATCGAAACCCTTGACAGTGACAGAGCTATTTTCAATGAGGGAACCGAATTCGAGATTGGCTCTTTTCTCCACGCTCGTTATGGTCTCGTTCAGGCTGCTGTATATCGCTCTGAGCCTGTCCACTTCATTGTCCACACCGCTTTTCAAATCCGAATCTTTTGATATTTTTGACAGGCCAAGGTTAAGCCGTTCTATTTCCCCATCCGTTATTCCAGAACAGAAATCCGGGTGGTGCTGCCTGATGATCCTGACAACAGAACATCCAGAGCTTATTGAATCAAGATTCCTGGCAAAGAACGCGAGTTCCTTTTCGGGCGCAACCTGCCAGATCTCCGCCCTTTTGATGTCAATGAAATCGATCTCGATGTGTTCTGGGAAATCAATTCCCGCAAAACCAGTGCTCAGAATGGCATGTGAATATCCGCCGGCTACGTCCGCTGCTTCCCTCGCATCAGCGACATGATGGACCGGGACCGGAAAACTCTTTGCGGCCTCGAATTCTTCAGGAGTGGACGCGAGTATTACCCTGTCCCTGATCATCGGTATATTGAAATCCGTTCTTATGGGTTTTACACGGGAAAGATATCCGGCGATTTCCTGTTCATCCACCCCCCCAGTAAGTTGGATGACCTTTGATATCTCTTCCTGCATTCCTTTGATCCTGTCTTTTTTGGAGGAAGG
This sequence comes from Candidatus Methanoperedens sp., assembly GCA_027460535.1. Classification (NCBI taxonomy): domain Archaea; kingdom Methanobacteriati; phylum Methanobacteriota; class Methanomicrobia; order Methanosarcinales; family Candidatus Methanoperedentaceae; genus Candidatus Methanoperedens; species Candidatus Methanoperedens sp. The sequence continues at coordinate 98,643 of JAPZAR010000010.1, read as the reverse complement.
ATAAGGGATATACAGGTGTAATTTGGTTTTCGCATATCCCGTGTGGGCAAATCCGGAAATCAATTCCAGGAGACGCTCATATATTTCATAAGCCTCTTTTGTCTTGAGAAAATCCCTGGCGCCCACGCCTTCGCTTATCGCATATGTTTCAAGGACCAGGGATATGGCAGATTTTTCGGTCAGTCCCTCAATTTCGCACAAACTTGCCACATCTCCATTAATTATGGCATCCAGCGCCAGTTTTTCGGAGCCGAAATGTTCAATAAAACGGCGTGCGGTTTTTTCTCCGATCCGTGGTATATCCTTCAAGCTCTTTATCATGAAACCCTGTCAGTCTTTCTGTATCCTTAGGGCTTCTGATTTTAAAAATATTCGTATTGCTATCTTGAAATAAAATAGAACAGGATCATGAGCGCAGACATGCACATCAATGTTATAGCGCCAAGGAATGCAGAATTAATATTTTGCTCAAATAATAAGCTGATGGTTCTGAGCAGCGCACCTATCGCGAATGCAAGAAAAGGAAAAAACTCTCTGATAGTGCGTTTAGTCTTATTCATAGGATATTATATAAGATAATAATGATACTTATAATTAACTGCCATGCAGCGGAGTCGGAACTTGCATGCTCTGACCATGCTGGTAATTGCATCCCTGCGGTAGCTTAAAACATAATGCACAGATTTTTACATTCAGAAGGATTATAACGGGATCAGGATGAAAATCGCAAGAGACACTTTATTGTTCATTCTGGAAGTGAGCAAATCCTCCGCTCCCAGGGAGTTCGCAGGCATGCTTTCTGCAACCGGGGACATCATTACAGACGTGGTCATCGTCCCGGGAACAGAGTCAAGCGATGAAAGTGCAGTGATGCAATTATTCATGCTTCCAAACATACACACAATAGGGACGGTGCACAGCCACCCCTCGGGGAACAGAAGACCTTCAAAGGCAGACCTGGAACTCTTTGACCAGAAAGGTATGTTTCATATCATCGCAGGGGCGCCTTATGATGTGACAAGCTGGACGTGCTATAATAATAAGGGGGAGCAGGTAAAGCTCGAAGTTGTCGATTATAAGTTCAAAGAAGAAAATGAGAACTGGTAGTTATTTTTTCTTCCTGGTTTCGATCTCTTTCTTGAGCCACGGCCCCACATCATTGCCGTGAATGAGGGCCTTTGTGTCCTCTTTGAGATTGGAGGGCTTGACCTTGATCAGCCAACCTTCCCCATAAGGGTCTTTTGAGAGGAGTCCCAGGTCATCTTCAATGGTTTCATTGACCCCGGTGACCTTCCCGCCTACGGGCATAAGGAGGCCTCCAACCCATTTGGCAGATTCCAGCGAGCCGAACGCATCGCCGCCCTCGAATTCATCATCTTCCATGGGAAGGTCTATAAACTCGATGTTGCCAGCGGCTTTTGCGCCAAATGCATCCATGCCTACTGTTACCGTGCCATTATCCTCGATTCTTGCCCAGGTGTGATCCTTGGTGTAATACAACTCATCAGGAAGATTATATCCCTCTATCTCTACCATAATTTTTCTCCGTGACCTTTGGTTATTACATAGTCGTATATAACTTTTGTTGTTATCCTTTTCAATTTGTGTTGGTAAATTGAAGCGAGCCTAAAAAATGAATATTACAAAAATTATATGCAGTTCTCTCAATCCAAACATAGAAATCCTACTACTATCAAATTAAGTTAACTTTAATATTATTTCACAATAATTAGATATGTTTAATACGAAATCTGATGAAAGAGGTAACATGAAATTAAATGATTGGATGTTAGTCATAGCCAATTTTATGTTAGTCGTAGCCACCCTTATGTTAGTTGTAGCTACATATGGGTTGTATATAGCTACAACCGATGTTGCCAAATATACCCAACATTTGGCAAATTATACTTATGAGCTATCAAAATCTGATGACCAAATAGCCAATTTAACACAAAAATATAATGCATTATATGAACTTGATGCACGACCATGGATTTCTATTGAACCTTGTAGTAATGATCTTGAAATTTGTACAGATTCTCCAAGTGGAACGTTAAAGTTTCGTACTAAAAACATAGGTAAATTGCCAGCCAAAATAGATCGAATAGGTATTGGGCTTGGACCATTTGTTTATGATCCAGTATTCATACCAATACCATTCTCGGCTTTATCAATGCACAATGTAGATGACTATCTATTACCTGGGACAGAAATTGTTGAACAATTTGACAACTCCGAGCTAGATAAGAAATACAATTTGTCAAAAAATGGTAAATACCAACTACTTGCATCAATAAGATTAGAATATTCGACAGTTAACAAAGGAAACCAAAGTATAATTTATTCTATATCTTCCGGTTCTGGATATCAAACTATAGAAGTTACAAAGCCTTTAGTAACTGTAACTACTTTTAAAGTAAATATTATAAATGAAACAAAATACGAGTTTATACCTTATAGGTATTATTATGAATAGAAATACAGCTTCTTTGTAAAGAAGTGTAATTTTTCTAATCAGAGGTTTTGAATTTTTCTTCACTGGCATTTTTTCTAGGATGGGATTTTTATTTAATGTCACTTTTCGATATCTATATTATTATATCGACTGTTGTTACCTCGAATGAAATTTGAAAGAAATTATTTACAAGAAATTTTAATAACAATTTTATTAATATTTGTTTTAGGCTATTTTTTTGGATTTTTGGTAGGTATAAGCAGATTATGGTTTTTTCGAATTAAAGAATATTTACCTTTTAATTATAAAATTTGGTTTGTACAGCTCTGTTATTATTTGATAATGTTTTTGATAATTATTCTTGTGTTAACATATATTTTAATAACTTTTTTCGTACATACTGATGATGACAGCTCACGTTATATGCTCAGTGCATTAGTACAATGTGAAGCTTCAATAGTTGCTATAGTTATATCATTAACATTAGTTGCTGTACAACATTCAGCATCATCGTATTCAACAAGAATTATAGATATATTCAAATTCAAGAATCCAGACTTCTGGGTACTTATAATAATATATATATGGTCTATTGTTTTTGGTTTGTTTGTTTTAGAAATGATTAAAACGGGCAATTTAGAAAGCATTGAAAAATATATTTATTTATCTTATTCTTTTGGTGCTATTGCATTCATCACTTTAATCCCCTACTTACGGAAAACTCTTGATTTGCTTAAACCATCAAAGATAATGGGAATTTTATCAGAAGATATAACCAAAGAGAATATTTTATTTGCCTTAAATAACAACAAGTTTGAAGGTTACAATATTCAATCTTATGTTAACAAGGATAAAGATCCGATCCAGCCAGTCATTGATATTGTGCATAGTTCTTTGAAGAATTATGATTCCGAGACTGCAATAGAGGGATTGAATGTGATTGGATACCATACTAATAAAATTTTTGAAAAAGATGATTTTAAGGGTGATGAAGATAAGAAAATAATCGAGCATATTATTGAACATTTGCACAACGTTGTAAAACATGCTGAAAAGGAAGAAAATGATTACATTATTATAGAAATAATCAAAGTACTGTTCAAAAATGGTTTTACTACTGCAAACAAAAAGCGAGAAAATGCAACAATATCAGCAATAAATGAACTAACAGAAATTCTAGACATAGTGGATAAAAATAAATTACTTGGTTTACCAGTATTAGCTGCATCATTCTATAATATCGAAGCAAGTGCTGCGAAAAATGGACTCAGAACAGTCTTAGAATCATTAGAAACTCCGTTAAGTAAGCTTTTGAGTATTGAGAAAAATAAAGGTGATAAAGGCAATAAATTTGTAGTAGATCTTGTTGAAAAAGCAATAGAGAATATGAGAAAAAACTTGACAAATTAGAGATGAGATATTAACCTCTGTGAAATATATATATTAGGATAACTGGTTTGATGGAGAGTTCAAATAAGTATAAAAGTATAAATGTAACTACAATTCACCTTAATCCCGTGTTAAGGTAATATATTCCACAATAGGATAACTACCAACACCAATTGTATCGGTCACTGCCATCCATTCACCTGTTATTTTTAACATTTGTTTTTAAATGTCACTAAAAAAATTTCCCCACAGCTCCTACTGCATGAGTTATAAGCTGCGTGCTGTTTTCAAGATCGTCCATATTCATTACAGTTACAGGTGTATGGATGTACCTCGATGGCGTGCTGATGACGCCTGTGGGTATGCCTTCGCGCGACAGGTGTATTATAGAGGCGTCTGTTGTTCCACCTGCTCCAACCTTGAGCTGATATGGGATATTATTCGATTCCGCCGTTCCCTTCAACCATTTCAGTACAGCTTCAGGTACTATTATCCCCTCTCCTGAAGCATCACTGACCGTTATTGCCGGGCCTTTTCCTATTTCAAGTGTGGAATCTTTCTTCTCTATACCGGGATGGTCGCCGGCAAATGTCACATCCACCGCCAGTGCAACATCAGGGTTCAGCCCGAAAGCTGATGTCCGCGCGCCTTTCAGCCCCACCTCTTCCTGTACTGTGAAAACAGCATGGACCGTGGCCTTCACTTCCCCCATCCGCCGCATGGCTTCTATCAGCGCAGCACAGCCCCCGCGGTTATCCAGAGCCTTGCCCGTGACCATGCCATTCCCAAGCGTCCTGAATTCCATATCAGGCATTACAGGTGTCCCTATTTTCACACCGAGCTTTTCCGCATCATCCCTGTCCCTTGCTCCCACATCGATGAACATATCCTCAACCTTCACCGGCTTCTTCTTTTCCTCCTCTTTCATAGCATGAGGGGGCTTTCCGCCGATTACCCCGTAAACAGGACCGTTTTCTGTGTGCAAAACCATTCTCTTGTTGAGGAGCGTCTGGTCAAACCAGCCCCCTGTTTTTGCGAAGAACGCGAAACCTTTCTCATCGATGTATTTTACCATCAGGCCTATCTCGTCCATGTGAGCAGCCAGCATCACCACAGGGTTCCCTCCGGATTTCGTGGCTATGAGATTCCCCATTCTGTCTATCCTGATCTCATCTGCGTAAGGTCTGACCTCATTTTCTATGATCTTCCTTACATTTCCCTCATAACCTGAAACGCCATGGGCATTTGATAATCGTTCCAGAAGGTCTTTGCGCATTTCAGGTACCCGCGTATCGTTCCCGCTCTCTGGCTATCAATTTCGTATAGAATTCCACGGCATCTTTCACGTTCATAAGTGAGCGCTCGCTGAACCTGGCTTTTATTTTCACGAGCCATTCATTGTACGGATCGGCGTTAATGATATTCGGGTCATCCCAGAGCTTCTCGTTCACTTCCGTGACTTCGGCATCAAAAGGCACGGAGATCTGCGATACGGCTTTTATGGTCTCATAAGCAAGAAGCATATCATCCTTTTTTATTGATTCACCCACTTCAGGAAGGTCGATATGCACTATCCCTTTGGAGAGGGACTGCCCGAGTTCTGTAATGCCTATCTGGATCTCCCCGTTCACAGGCTTTAGCCACACATGGTTTTTCAGGTAATACCTGTCTTCCGGGAATTCGAATTCGTAGGCCTTCATGGTGCGTTAGATTTGAAGATAGGTATAAATATCCATCGATACCTGCTGGATGTCATGAGCGATTACTGGGACGTTCCCGAGCAGGAATACGAACTCTCGCTTCTGCAGTTCGCAAAAGAAGAATTGGCGGAAATGGGTTACGCCGTCCTGAGCGAGAAGGTGGAGGTATGCAGCGGGGCAGGGGCTATGACCCTGACAGCTATCCTTGAAAAAAAAGACCTGCGGTTCGGGCTGTACATCCACGACGGCCCGAAGCAACGAAAGACCAGGGGTCCGCCCATAATCTGGATGCTGCGGATTTTACCTGAAATGAAGACAGCGGACCATTTGAGGGAATTCATACTGGCAAACCATGATTTTGATGCCATTTTAGCGCCTGAGAATACGGTATTGAAGGACAGGAACGAGGCAAAGCTGAAAAAAATATATACGTTCCTGTACAATTCGAAGATAAAAGACCTCTATGATACCGATCTGAGCAGCGCTGCGGATGTGTTGAGGACGAGGCTTCGGAAGAAACCGATCATTACAAAACTTTGATCCTGATGCGAACCTCTTCATCCGGCGAAAAAGGTTTATCACCGTATTTCTTCGGTATCACCTTGATCCGCGGTTGGGTCAAAGAGAGGCAGAAAGAGATGCCGCTGCATTTAATTTCCTTTCCACCACTTGTGATCTCAAGCTCTGACACCTGAGGATTAAGAAATCCCTGTGGATTGACGATGCCAAAAAATCCTTCATCGTGATCTGAGGAAATATAGCCGTCAATGAATCCTCCACACATGGCAAATCCCATGACATTGCCGCATGTATCGTAAGGTGCGCAAAGGAGTGAGTAGTTATCAAGAATTTTTTCAACCCGGCATACGAGTTCGAGTGATTTTGATGAAGGAAGATCTTCCCATTCGATATACGGAGTAAGCGGCAAATCGTTCGAAGCGCGCAGATAATCCCCGGACTTGCGGACCTCGACATGCATCACGGGGTCGTTCCAGAAAATGAAGTAACCGTTGCGTACGAATGTCCCTATTTTATCTCCCTTTGAGATCTCCATTCCAATCGATACGTCGGGTTTTATATGAAGTATTTTAATTACATGTCCTCCCTGTTCCAGGGCCATGACATATTCTTTGGAATCCCGGTTCTTAAAAGGCGTGGGCGTATCGAAACTGCGGATGTCAATAATTTTGCCATCAACTGGGGAAAGGGCTTCGCTGCCGAAATCACCGTAATAAATATCCACGGCACTGAATGTCTTATGGGCTGCGTACGGGCTTTTCAGGAAGGAAAACCTTGAATTATGGGGTGCAAAAATATCTATATCCTCGCGGCTCGCTATCTTTTTCATCGTAAAACGCTATAGGAACAGCACATTTTCGGGATTTCAACGATATTCAATCCAAGTTCCTTGCTTATTGTGAAGGCGCTCCTCGAAGGCACTGCTATCCTGTCAATCCCGCTCAGGATGGCGTACTTGTCAAGTGCGGAGCGGTACCTGCCTCCGGGGCGCACGCAGCTCAATGAAAGCGGGATATCGAACATCTCCCGCGCCTTCGCGATCACTTTGACCACGTCCTCAAGTGCCGGAGGCGCAGTTCCCTCCATGTCTGTTCCTTTTGTGGGAATAAATATCACGATCACTACCACCTCAGGATCGAATTCTTTCGCCATTTCAAGGGCTTTGAACTCCCCTTTCAGCTGGCCGTTATGCAGGCCCACAATGATGTGAGGGGCAAGGGGGATACCGGCAGAAGAAAGCTCTTTTAGGGTTCTCTCGTAATCCATAACATTGGCATCGAGGCCAAGGATATCGTGAATGGTCTCGTCGTCGCCCAGAACGTCCACGAGAGCCATGTCGAGGAATCCGGAAAGCGCCCCTGCTTGCTCACGGTTCACGATGCCGGTATGCGCGCTGATCTTGAGTTTTGTGCTCTTTTTGAGTTTCCGGACGGTATCAGCGAACAGGTATGCTGGGACACTTCCATCCGCTTCACTCCCTCCGCTTAAAAGGATCCCTTTTGCGCCCTTACCTGCCAGCAGAGATCCCTGAAATTGCAATTTTCCATTTGAGCCATCCAGCATGTGGCGCAGGTAATACGAGTTGCAATGCCTGCATGTAAGAGAGCAATGGGTGCCGGTCAGCGAGACCGGGGTGAAAGGTTCGTTGAAGAAATAAATATCATTTCCGAAGAGTTCCAGCCTTCGCGCGAAGGATTTGAACATGGATGCTTTTGTGCCCGGGTCAGTCTCAAGCGCACGGATCATGCTTCCGGCATGTTTTAAAGGCATAATTTTTAAAGTGAGCTTGATGTATAAAGAAGTTACCTTACCCTGTTCTATGTACGTTACATTTATGTAATATGAAAGTTATCTGGAGGCGGTTGAATCATCTTTTTATGATTCTAAACAAACCGTAGCAGGCATCCGCCTGTGGCGTATGGATCGAAACGATCCGAACGCATCAAAACCTCTAAAAAAGGTTCAATTGAACAAGGGTATGTTAGCATATCCCCAATACCGAAATATCGGTTTGCGTGAGTCGGACCCGGAAAGGTCTTACGGAGGAAAAGAATGAAAAATAATTACAAGACGAACATACAACTATTAGGCCTGATATCAGGCCTGAAAAAGCAGTCCAGGGATAATGAAGTACCTCTCTGGCGCGACATTGCTGTGCGGCTTGAAGGCCCGACACGCAATCAGAGAGCAGTCAACCTCAGCAGGATCAACAGGTATACGAAAGAAAAGGATCTCATACTTGTCCCCGGAAAAGTCCTGGGAGCGGGAGAACTGGATCACCAGATAACAGTTGCAGCGTTGGGTTTCAGCGGGGGCGCAAGGAACAAGATAACGGCTGCAGGCGGGTCCTGTCTTACCATCGAAGAGCTTATGGCAAAGAACCCGGAAGGTTCCAGAGTAAAGATAATGGGGTGAAAATATGGTAGTAATTGACGCAAAAAATCTTATTCTGGGAAGAATGGCAAGTAATGTTGCCAAGCGATTGCTAAACGGCGAAGAGATCAATATCATCAATGCGGAGAAAGCGATAATTTCAGGCATTAAGGACACTACATTCGAGCGGTACAAAAAATACGCCGCACGCGGATCACGTGAATTCGGGCCGCGTTTCCCGCGAAGACCTGAACAGATAGTGGCAAGAACAATACGCGGGATGATCCCCCACACGAAAATGACCGGAAGGGATGCATATAACCGGCTGAGGGTTTATATCGGAGTACCTCCAGAACTCGCCAAAGAACAGGCGACCACTATAGAAAATGCAAGCATAACACGCCTCAGCACAAGTAATTACACTGTACTTGGCGACCTGAGCAGAAGATTAGGGTCAAAATTTTAGGAGCTATACATGAAAATCGTCAACTCATCAGGAAAAAGGAAAACCGCAATAGCCCGTGCAACCCTGCGGGAAGGCAAAGGGCGGATAAGAATCAATAATAAGCCGCTTGAGATCGTGGAGCCTGAACTTGTCAGGCTGAAGATGTCAGAGCCTCTTGAATTTGCAGGGAGCGTTATGCCGACTGTGGATATCGATGTCAATGTACACGGAGGCGGAATCTTCGGGCAGGCTGGCGCTGTGCGCACGGCCATCGCAAGAGGTCTTGTAGACTGGACCAATGATACGGCGCTCAGAGATGCATTGGCTCAGTATGATAGAAGTTTGCTCGTGAACGATACACGCTATAAACTGCCCAAGAAATTCGGCGGTCGAGGTGCCAGAAAGAGAAGACAGAAATCATACAGGTGAGACATGATACCGGTACGATGCTTTACATGCGGGAAAGTCATATCAAGCGTATGGGATGAGTACAAGAAGCGAATCCAGACCGAAGAACCAGGCAAAGTACTCGATGACCTTGGAATCGAACGCTACTGCTGCAGGCGGATGCTGCTGACTCACGTTGAGCTGGTGGACCTGCTTGCACCGTACCAGTGAGGAGGGGTTGTAGGGTAGCCTGGTCCATCCTATGGCGTTCGGGACGCCGTGACCTGAGTTCAAATCTCAGCAACCCCATTTCTCAGGACATGGCATGGAAGAGAACAATGAACCACTCTCAGAGGGACTCTGAGAAAAAAATTGGATGAGTATAAACTTGCATTTACTGAACTTTAGCAGATTTGTTTTGAGGTGATTAGGTGATTAAGGTTAAGTATACACGCTATGAGCTTGCCAGGATTATAGGCGCTCGGGCGCTTCAGATCTCCATGGGCGCTCCTGTATTGATAGATGTGGACAGGAAAGAGCCTATAGATATTGCTATGCTGGAACTGGAGAAGGGAGTGATCCCGATTACGGTTAAAAGAACAATGAAAGAAGAGAAGAAACAGAAATCATCAGATTAAAGGTGGAAAGAATGGAAGACGTTATCGATTTTAAACAGGATGTTAAACAGGATACGGGTTATGAGTCAATAATTCCCCAGGATGAGTATCTCACCGCAGGAATTCATATCGGCACGCAGCAGAAGACAAAAGAAATGATGCGTTTTGTGTATCGCGTGAGGACGGATGGTTTATATGTGCTTGATATACAGGCAACAGACCAGAGAATAAGGCTTGCTGCAAAAATGCTTGCAAAATACGACCCGCAAAGAATACTGATCGTGTCGGCCAGGCAATATGGCCACTATCCGTCGGAAATGTTCGCGAAGGCGGTTGGCACAAAAGTCATCACAGGAAGGTTTATTCCTGGAAGTTTGACAAACCCGAAACTACATATATACATAGAGCCAGATATTCTCATAGTCACAGACCCGAGCGGGGATATGCAGGCTGTCAATGAAGCGGTCAATGTGGGTATACCGGTCATAGCCCTTTGCGACACCAATAACTCCACATCCAACGTGGAACTTGTCATACCGACCAACAATAAAGGAAGGAAAGCCCTGGCCCTGATCTACTGGCTGCTTGCAAAAAAGACGCTGGAAGAGAGAGGAGATACGATGAATTACACGGTGGCAGATTTCGAGGCTGAATTATAAAAAAGTATGAGAAATCCGGCTGTTTCCGGGCAGTTCTATCCGGGCAGTAAAAACGACTTGAATGGGAACCTCAGCAGATGCTTTGCCGGATTACCATCTCTTGAAAGAGCGGTTCTCGGGGCAGTTGTACCCCATGCGGGTTACATATACTCGGGAAATACGGCTGCCTACGTGTATTCTGCGCTTCCGAAAGCCGATACTTTTGTCCTTCTGGGGCCAAACCATACAGGATACGGCTCACCTGTAGCGGTTTCGGGTGAAACCTGGAGCACTCCCCTGGGTGAAGTAAAATCCGATGCAGATTTCATCAAGGCCCTTCCTAAAAAGATAATAGACATCGATGAGACTGCTCACAGGCATGAGCATTCGATCGAAGTACAGCTACCTTTCCTTCAATACCGGTTCTCCGATTTCAAGATAGTCCCCATCTGCATGGGAATGCAGGATGAGGAGACTGCGCTTGATGTAGGCATGGAACTTGCTGAAGCGATACGCAACGTCGCCGGGAAAGTCGTGATAATTGCGTCAAGCGACTTCACGCACTATAGACCCGATAAAATAGCCCGGGAAAACGACAGATATTTTATCGAATCCATTCTGAACCTGGACATACCGGGTTTTTACGGAAGACTGTTCGAACGCAATGCCACTGTTTGCGGATATGGTCCGATCGCAGCAATGCTTGCTGCTACAAAGAACCTGGGGGCGAAGAAAGCCACGTTGCTAAAATACAGTACCAGCGGCGATACAACAGGGGATGCATCCGCTGTCGTAGGATATGCGGGAATAATCGTGGAATAAAGGAGAATAATTATAAAAGTCAAGTTCACATCGATGCTTTTATTAATCCCAACCCTAATTAGTAACCAGGTGGAATAATGGCATTGGACCCGGCAGAACAGCAATTCGTTAAAATCATAAATGAGCCTCTGAAATCAAAGAATCCATTGGTCATTGCAGGTTTTCCGGGAATCGGTCTCGTGGGGAACATAACCTGCCAGCACATTATCGAAGAGCTTGAGATGAAATACGTTGGCTCTGTCGATTCCAGGTACTTCCCGCCTCTTGCAGTGCTTTTTAATGGGATCATCACACTGCCTGTGCGGATATACGAGTCAGCAAAAAATAATATCGTTGTCCTGATCTCCGATATTCCCATACACCCCACAGCTTCATATGACATCAGTAAAGCGCTTATCGACTGGATGCAATCAATTAAGGCAAGAAGCATTCTTTCGATTGCCGGGATAGCCACCACGACAGGTGAGAGACGGGTTTTCGGCGGGGCAACAAGCGCCGAGATGCTTGAAAAGATCAAGGACAAGACCGAAATATTCCAGGTGGGCACCATTTCAGGCATTTCTGGCAGCATAATGACGGAATGTTTCCTGCGAAACCTTCCTGCCGTGAGCCTGCTGGGAGAGACCCCGGGACCAAACCCGGATCCAAGGGCGGCGGTGGAGGTCCTGAAAGTTATTAACAAAATTTTCGATTTATCTATCGATACTGAAAAGTTGTTGAGCCAGGCAGAACAAATAGAGCTTGAACTTTCCAAACTCGCTGAACAGGTCAAGACCTCTGAAACGCCTTCGCTCCCCAAGAAAGAGTTCCCTATGTACGGGTGATGCCATGAAATATATCGTTCTGAGCGGAATATCCCCCTATGTCTTAAGGGAGCTTGAACATAATAAGGTAAAAACTATCGAGATCAGGAGTCCCCATAATTTTCTTTCCGCGATCGAGACGGAGGCAGGGGATGTGATCTTCCTGACATCGACAAGCCAGGAGGACGTGAGGCCGGGAACGGCCGGCGTGATCGCAAAGATACGCGAAAAACAGGTTTCAATGCACAGGATGATCCAGAAAACCGAGGAGTTCTATGAGGAGGCCGAGGTGCAGATGGCGCGCCTCCAGCTGGAGATGAAAGGAACTGCAAGGGTGCGCCGCTCCGAATGCTGTGAGCTGGGTGAAGCCACGGTGGTAGATGCCGATGAGGTTCTGTTCTTCGAAGGGAGATAATCAATGAACACGGGTTGAATCTCCCTCGGCTATCAGTTCTGTTACCTCATCCACGAATTCCATCATATATTTATCCAGCTGTTCCTTGCGTCGCTCGTTTGTTTCCTTATCGGCAGGGTATTTTTTAAATAGTTTCAGGAATTCCTCGTAAATCTCATTGGTCTTATCCATCATCGCTTCTTTTATCTCGCCCGTCTCTGCCATGTGGACTATGTATCGGCGCAAGCGGATGCATCCGCGGTTCCTCCCGAAGCTTTTGTCAAAATAGAGCGGGATCCTCCACAATCCTCGCTCGACTGCACCGCTTTTTTCAGAGGGGAAAAGCCTTACGATCTCAGGGTCGATTTTTTCCGGCATCATCAATTCAATATGTATTCAGAACTCTTCCATCAGGTCAAGTTCGTGTTCGAATCGGGTGGGGATGCATTTTGGTCTATGCCTGTCCCTTTCCCGGATCTTGTCCTGCAGAGCTTTGTAGGCTATTTGATGCTCAGCGTCACACTCGGGGTTATGTTTTGCTTCCTCTTTCAGTTCGTCCACAATATCCTGCAACTGCCTGATGGACATGTACCTGTAACGGTCTTCGGCAATAATAATCACTCCATAATACTCTTTTCTTTGATTATATAAAATAACCACATTCTAAAAAATGATCATTCCACAGGCATGACTGTGGTGTTTCGCGTGATAAGGAGATTGTAGGAAGAAAATTCCTTGTTCTCCCTGACAAGGGTGCCGAATATCTCCACGATGTCGCCGTATCCTGCCTCCAGGAGCTTTTTATTGTTTTCATTGATGTGGTAGGAGGGAAGCACGGCATAGCTTGGAATGGAAGTGGTGGCATCGCATACCTTGAACATAAGGTTTTTCTCATCCCCGAGGTTTCCCGACATCACTGAGGCAACCACATTGATCCTTTTTTCGATATGTTTTTTCAGGTTCGAGAGGCGCACGAATTTCCCTTTTGCTTTGTAGGTGCGCTTTTCCATCCCGTCTTTTCGGAGGATCACGGATGAGAACTTCATGTCGGTGTTTATGTACCTGTACTGCTCCTCTGTGTCCGCTATTTTTTTCATGAACCCGGGCACCTGGATATTCCCGGTTTCCTGGAAGCTCCAGCAGTTCTCGCCGCTGCAGCCCATGCCCCAGATGAGCGTGCAGGGGCTGACGATTGTGAAGCCTTTCTTAACGAGGGCATGCTGGGTAATGCGCAGGGCCTTTGAATTAACAAGGTCGGCAGGTTCGATGATGATCGTTGTGCTGCTTCCCTGTGCAATTCTTCCCACAACATTCGCGCGCTCTACAGGGGACATTTTCATCTCGGCAAGGACATTTGAGAATACAATCAGGTCGAAATCTTCCTGGAGCTTTGCGGTTTCAAGAGGCGCATGGATCGGTTCGTTCATGGAGATATTGGCGTTCCCGATATTTGAGAGATAATCCGAAGTAAGTTCGTTATAGCAATCGATGTTTTCTTCAGTTTTCTCGATGGAATCGAACCTGATGTTCATTTTCACATCAATATTTTTCTTTGAGTAAATGTCAAGCAATTTCTCAAAAAAATCGATAGTACTCAGGGTGATCGTGCCCGGGCCTGAGCCTGCATCCAGGATGCTCATTTTTGTGGTAAGCAGCCCGTTCTTCAACAGGTCAAGCAGCAGATACTGGAACTGACAGAAGTAAACCGGGAAATGATAAAGCAGGTAGGATATTATCCTGATCTTCGGATATTGCGATGCACCTTTCCAGTATTCTTCTTTCTGCTTCACGATGTTCTCGCGGATAAGCCGCGCCGTTTCTCCCTTGTGCCAGTTTTTCCCGCAGGAGCGCTCGATATGGGATTCTATGAGTTTCTCGATGCGCGCCGGAAGGCGAGGTGATTTGAAGGAGCGCTCCAATTCTCTGATAACCTGCTCGTCAGCAGGGAGCGGGCGCTTAACGATTTTCGAGCATTTAAAACTTGCATCACAAAAGAGATCGAGGTCATAAAAGTGTGGCTTTAAGATCTCATAGAGTTTTTTTTCTTCGTATTTCCTGCTGAGGTACAGGTTCATCTCGGAGAGCGCGAACTCGGCGCGGGATGAAGCGAGATATTTTGCAAGGGAGAGTGGTTCGGTGGTCATCAGTGTGAGTTGGTAAATATGGAATGAGGAGATAGATTTTCGAGGAGGTTTTTGGTATCTATTGCTCTTTTATTTTGGCTTTTGAATTGATGAATTGAATTTTACCAAAGCGTCCCAATTTATTTCTCCATCTAAACAAAAATCTCTTCCAAATTCAAACGTAAATTTATTAATTAATTTTGAATAGGCTTTTAAAAAATCTTCATTCTTTTCTTTTGCTTTATGTCCAAGAGGTTCTATTATTTCTGTATACAGGTTTTCATTTCCTGAAATAAATTCCCAAAATCTTTGACCACATAGTTTTCGATAGCCATCTTTTTCTATTTGTTTCGATCGTCCGTAACAACAACCATTCACAGCAACAACATGAATTTTAGGATTATTGGTATTTAGAATTTTTATCGCTTTAATGAAAGATTTCTTCATATCTTTGATTTGACCACTATTTCCCCAATTTGGTCCTGATTTTATCGTTACGAGATATTTTATCCCATCTTTACTGAACTCTAAATCGATCCCCTCAGCTGCCGACTTATTCCCATCATAAATCCTACTGCAAATAAAAATTGCAAGACCTTCAAGAAAATCTCCAAAAATTGTCTCTTCCTGAGAAGATAAGTAAGCATCAAGAAGATTTTGTACTAAATCTTGAGCAGTTAAAATATTTTTAGCTTTAAAAAGATACGGATTTTTTCTTTGTAAGACACGCTTTAATTTGAGTTTTTCAAGATTTTGTAACCTTTTTGAATGGAAAGTTCCGATGTTCTCTTCAACATATTTCTGAACATCGTTCATATTTATTTGTTTCATAAATTCCTTTTTCTTCAACTAAGTAATATTGAACTGGACTTATTTTATTTTTAACTATCTCGAAATATTCAGGCAAAATATCTATGCCTATGGAATTCCGTCTCATCCTCTGTGCTACAACAATAGTTGTTCCTGAACCCATGAAAGGGTCTAAAACGGTATCATCTTCTTTAGTGAATAATTTAATAAACCATTCTGGTAAAGCTTCTGGAAAAACTGCACTATGATTTTTATTATTGCATTCAGTAGCTAAATGTAAGACATTTGTTGGATAAGCTTTATCTCTATTTAGCCAATTCGAAACATTTTTACCAAAGCCACTACCATTTTTTGCATTATCTCTAATTTTATCTACTTCACTTAAACGTTTTAATCTGTCTTTTGCCCAATCGCCAATAGGGACCATAACTTCTTCTTGATACATTTTGAATTTTTTAGTTTTATTAAATTGTAAAAGTCTTTCCCAGGAATCACGAAAACGATTAGGCCATTTACCGGGATAACAATTTCTTTTGTGCCAGATAAGTTCTTCCGTCCATAGCCAGCCCTGTTTTCGCAATGTTAAAATCAATTCCAAGACGTAAGTATGTCTCTCGCCATTTTCGGCTTTTTCTTTAATATTTAAAATGAAAGTTCCATCAGGTTTAAGAACTCTTAAAAGTTGTTCGCTGATAGGCAAAAACCATTCAACATAATTCTCTGGCTTAACACCACCATATGTATGTATTCTGCGGTCAGCATAAGGCGGTGAAGTGAAAACCAGGTCAATTGAATTACTATCAAGCGTTTTTAAAACTTCTTTGCAATCGCCCAAATGTAATTTTGTGCAAATCTTTTTCATAATTATTGCGTTTGTATCATTTCAAACAAAATAGTATTGTAAACTGTATCAATATCGGTCATCAGACCCCATTCTAGTCCTTTTTTGGCTACATCTAATTCTTCATCGGTTAGATATCTGCCTATCTTCCTCATCGCTTCGTACTGTATTGTTTCTTTTGTGATATAAAATAATATCTCTTCTTTGTCAATTGTTCCCATTTTATCTTATCCTTCCTCTCTCCCTCAAATACCCCACCGCCTCCGCCACCCCTGCCCCGTGCTCCTCCTCCGTGACCATATCCGCAACCTTCTTCACCGCAGGATGCGCATTCCCAACAGCCACGCCGAATCCCGAAGCTTTCAGCATTTCGATGTCGTTGGGCGAATCCCCGATGGCCACAAAATCCTTCGCATCCAGTCCCATCAGTTCAGCGATTCGCTTTAACCCTGTGCCTTTGTTTATCATCCTGCTCTTGATATGCGCAGCAAAACCCGTATCCACGATCTCCACTTCAGGATAATCCTTCAGAAGCAACCTTGCTTCCCTCACATCAAAATTCCGCCGCAACCCGATCTCCGTTTTCCTATATTCAGGGTCAAGCCTCTCAAGGTCAAAATGTTCCTTCAGTAACTCAAACGCTTCCTCACACTCCTTCATGTGTGAGGTATCGGATTCTACGATGCCGCATTCAACAACACCGCCGTTCTCAGCTATCACGATGCCCCCCGTTCCAACGAGCTTCGCGACCGCACGTGCAAAACACAGGATGTTCCCGGTGGCGATCACAACGGGCACATGAAGACTTCGCAGCGCCTCGACTGCCCGGCAATCGATGCTCCTGTCGCTGTAGGTAATCGTCCCATCCACGTCCACCACGATTGCATTGAATTCCATAACCTCAGAGCCTTAAGAAAAACAACATAGCTATAGCATATTTCTTAGATTTCGGCAATTTATGAACACTAACCGGAATAACCTGATAAACCCAGATGCGTCGCTATAAATCTGCGTTCATCTGCGTTTATCTGCGGTTTTTACCTCCATAATGTAGCTTTTAATCCTTAAGCCCTTCCATGGTGACCGAGAATATAGCCTCTCCCTCAGGCAGGTTGGGTGAGTCCACAAGCCTCGCTATCCTCTTTTCTCCCTTGGATTTGCGAAGGTACAGCCTGAATGTTGCCGTATGTCCCACGATATGCCCCCCTATGGGTTTTGTGGGGTCGCCGAAGAACGCATCGGGTTTTGACATCACCTGGTTGGTCACAAGGATGGCAGCGTTGTAGAGGCTTCCGAACTTCATCAACTCGTGCATGTGCTTGTTGAGCTTCTGCTGCCTGTCTGCCAGCGTTCCCCGGCCAACATACTCTGCCCTGAAATGCGCCGTGAGAGAATCAACGATCAGCAAACGCACGGGTTTATCCGAATCCTTTAATTTGTTCGCAAGCTCCATTGCGGTATCTACAAGTAATATCTGATGATTTGAATTGTATGCCTTTGCAACATGGATGTTTTTCAGGAACTCTTCGGGATCGTAGTCCACGCCTTTTTTTGCAGATAACCCCTTTACCATCTGGGTTATTCTCTCAGGCCGGAAGGTGTTCTCCGTATCGATGATTATCACAGAACCTCCAAGCCCACCTTCACTGGTGGGCAATTGCACGTTAACAGCCATCTGATGGCCCACCTGCGTCTTTCCTGAGCCGAACTCGCCGTAGAATTCGGTTATTGCCTGGGTCTCTACGCCCCCGCCCATCAGGTCGTCAAAAGCTTTCGTGCCGAAGCTGAGCTTGCCCACGAGTTTTCGCCGCTCAAGCACCAGGTCGCCAGTCTCAAACCCCCCAACATCAGCTGCCAGCCGCGCCGCGTTTATGATCTTCTGCGCGGTCGATTCCCCGATCTCTGCAATGCTTGCAAGTTCTGAGGATGACGACACTGCTATAGCTTCGATCGAGCCATAACCTGCCTCTTTGAGTTTCTCTGCTGTCGCGGGCCCAACGCCCGGTAGATCTTCTAATCCCTTTCTTTCTGCCATATTCTTTCTCCAGTGCACGTTTTATTTGTTGTTTGGTGCACAATTATCATATTTTTAATCATCACGCGATATTATATACCTTCCCGGAGCGGGGTGAAAGTAATACTATCTGTATAATTATTGTTCATTTGCGCATTACCTGAACGCGTGTCCGGGAGCCTGCACTGAGTTCAACCTCTTCGTTCCTTCCAGACTTCGCATATGCATCGATGATGCGTATCTCGCTCCCGATGTCCATTTCTTTGACAAGGTCGGCGTGTTCGCCCCACAGCGCCACTTTTATGCGCCCCGTGTCATCGGAGACATAGATGTTGGCGACCTTGCTCTTAGTGCCATCGGAGCGATCGAACTCCCGAATCTCATCAAGCCCGGAGACATGCCCAGCTACGCTGTAGGCAGAGTTTATCCCGATATCAGCTATGGGCGTAAGGGTTTCAGAATAATCAACAACAATACTGCTGTGCACCATGCTCCCGCCCGATCCTAATTGCAGTTCGGTCTGGTTGCTGAACGTGTTCTCACGGGAGTAAGCGTTCATCAGCTCCACAGAATCCCCGACCTTGAAATCAAGAGGATCAGCTTTTCCGTCCCAGAGCGTCACTCTTATCTTGCCAGTCGAATCCCCGATAGTGATATTCCTTACTTTTCCCGCGATCCCGTCCTTGCGCTGGAACGTTCTCACACTTCCAAGGTCTACTATCTTGCCTGCAATGTTCAGGCCGTTCATTCCGGCTTTGACCTCATTGATCTTCAGGGGTTTCAGGCTCACGCTGACCTCTTTATCCACATGCTCCACCACCCCACCCCTGCCCACGTTGACCTCAAGACCCCTCTGCCCCCCTTTAATATATCCTTTCACTTTGAGGCTCTGGCCGACTTTTATATCTCCTATCTTGACAAGGTCGGCCGCCTCGTCCCACAGCGCGGCCTTAATGGAGCCCGTGCCATCAGCGAGGGTCAGGTTGACCACGCGCCCGACAGTGTCATTATCGCGCGAGAACTCGCGGATGTCGCTCACAGATAGCACCTTTGCCATGAAGACCACATTGCCCCTGTCAGCCGTCATATCCTTGATATCGACGGTCTCATTGACCCCCATCTCGCTTGCGACCAGCATCGCCGCGGTCTTTGAGTCGCACAGGCCGTTCATCATCGTGACTTTTTCTTCCACCTTTGCCTTGAATTCTTCAGGTTTGAGTTTACCCTCAAGCCTTTTGTAGACCTCTTCAATCTCTTCGAAACTCACCATGGTGTTCTAAAAAGAAAGGGTCGGATAAAAGGTTTATGGTTCTTAATTAAAAAACCTCTGAAGAGCAAAAAGCTATATCACCGTACTTTGAAAACAATCCTTTTACCTTTCAGTTTCCGGTATACTGCTCTGCTCACCGGAATCTCAATCTGCTTGTTCTTGATTAGCAGTTTTGCATCTCTTTCTTCGATTATCTCCGGTTCAATTCCCCACTCATGAACCTCATAGGTCTCCCCGATCTTCAACTTCTTCAAATCTTTCAAAGTTTTAATATCAACTTTTTCCATCAAATATCACTTCGACTTTTTGTGATATAAAGCTTCGATTTCATAATTACCCGATATCCTCCATATACAAATATTCCTGAGCATACCCGCAGTATCTCCCAAAATATCTGTGCGCGAACTCAGCTATCGCCTCCCTCTTCTTGCTTTTCTTTGCGTTCCTGAAATTTTCGCCGTAGAACCTGTCCATGATCTGTTCGATATGCGTATCCACAGGAAAGGATTCAAGTTTCCCGAAGGCAAAGAGCAGCACGCAATCCGCTATCTTGTTCCCCACGCCCTTTATTTTCACAAGTTCCGTGCGCCCTTTGTCGTAGGAGAGGTCTTTTATCCCACACAGGTCAAATTCACCTTTTGTTATCATGGATGCAACCTCAAGTACCCGGGGAGCGCGAAAACCCATCCTGCACTGTTCCATGTCACACTGTTCTGTTTCTGCAAGCGCCTGGGGGGTCGGGAACGAATAATAACCTTTCTCAATCTCCATGCCAAAGCATTCGCACATGCGCCTCATGGAATTCGTGATGTTTTTGATCGTATTATTGCTCGAACATATATACGATACAAGGCATTCCCACGGATCCTGGCGAATGAGGTGCAGCCCCCTGTATTTCTGGATCAATGAATCCATTTCCTTATCTTTGTTGATTTCAGAATATATGCGCTCCATGTCATCGTCAAGCCTGAAGTAATGCCTGATAAATTCCGCGCCCAGTGAGGAATTGATTATAAGTTCTCCGCCTTTCTGTTTTACCCTGACAACCGCGCCATTGACAACACCCACCCAGCAATCTTCCTTTTTTTCCCACCTGAAAACCTGGCCGCATGAGAGCGTATGGTCAAGGTTAAAATCGTTCGCATTAACACGGTACACACTCAAGGATATTTCACAGGCCTGAAATACATTACGGTTTTATGGGTAGAAAACAATAAGCAAAATCTCATGAACTTCAGGACAAAACAGCATCTTCGGAAAAGGTTCGGGGATTATTACAGAAATGCAAGCCTTGTTCTGCCTACCGATTTTACGCGGCGGGAATGGGGTTTTATCTTCTTTGATGAGCTGCCTGAGGTGGTGATGCGGCGTCACAAGGCTTTTTCAGGTGAGGACGAGACGCTTGAGTATCTCAGGGCCATGGTTCCGGCGCATGTATATCATTCGGCGGCATATTACCAGTTCCCGGGCGCTGCGACCATGAAGGAAAAGCAGTGGCAGGGGGCAGATCTTATATTTGACCTTGATGCAGACCATCTGCCGATGAAAGCAAGGTCGTATGCAGAGATGCTTTCCAATGTGAAAACTGAAACGAAAAAGCTCCTTGATTTTCTTCTTGAGGATTTTGGATTTTCACAGGATAATACGAGCATTGTGTTCTCAGGAGGGCGCGGGTACCACATACATGTGCGCGACCCGAAGGTGCTGTCGCTTGAGAGTGCGGAACGGAGGGAGATAGTGGATTATGTCAGCGGCACGGGATTGACCGTTGGCTTTTTATTCAAATCAGCAGAACATAAAGTCTACGACTCTGGAAAATTCAGGAAAAAAGAACTGGAATCCCCCAGGAAAATAAATTCTTTTGATGAGGTTCCTGGTGGGTTCGGTTGGGGAAAACGTATCAGCCGATACATAATTCAATTCCTGGAGGCTATTTCAATCAAAGATGAGACCGAGGCGGAAAATGAGATCATAGGTTTAATTAAACACTATAAATCCAGTCTGGTTTCAGCATATAAGGTTCCAGAAGATATCAAGACACGTATTGTCAACATGAAAAATGAGAACCGAAAAATCGGCCTGCAAAAAATGGCAGGTGAGGTCGGTATTTCCACCAATATAGTTCGAGATATTCTGATAATGAACGATCTATGGGATTTCAGGTCCGAAGCCATCTCCAAACTAAAAGACCTGAGAGAGATTGCGCAGAATCCTGAAGCTATGGAGAATATAGAAAATAAAGGTATTATCGGTGATTCGTATATTTTTGATGCGATCGTCCAAAAAGCTATCGAAGAAAACAGTATTAATTTAGGAAGCGCTCATACAGACGAACCCGTCACCGCCGACGTCAAACGTCTCATCCGAATGCCCACCTCGCTGCACGGCGGGTCGGGAATGCGTGTTGTTCCGCTCACGCTTGATGGATTTGAGAAATTCGAGCCTTTGAACGACGCTGTGGTTTTCAGCGAAAAGGAAACCAAAATAGAGATTTTATCCCCGCTTAAGCCGCAGAACTCCTGCGTGGAGATGAAAGGAAAAAGCTTTACAGTGACAGAAGGTATCAACACCCTGCCTGAATATGCGGCGATATACCTCATGTGCCGCGGAGCAGCAGAATATGCCTGACCAAGCAAGAATAAACCTCAACGATATCCTCAGGGAAGAGCGAAAATCAAAACTCGTTCCCCTTGAAAAGGATTTTTATTCTAAAGTTGGAAAGCAGATCCAGGAACTTGAGGAAGAAAAACATAAAATTGCGGATAAATACGGCACAAAATATGAGATCATCGAGGATGAACTGAAGACCGCGCGGAAAGTCATAGATCATATTATCGAAAGGAGAACAAAAAAAATAATCACAGAAGCGTCGCTTCGCGCATCTTCGAAGCAGAAGGAAAAGCAGGACCTTGAATCGATGACGCTGGAGGAGCGTATATTCTATAACAGGCTGCTTGAAGTGATGACCGGATGGCGCGGGGAACTTTCTGAAAAGATCCTGGGAAAAACAAAGGATATAACTTCAAAGGAAGACGCACCGGTGGAAAAAAAGAACGCAGAGACAACTAATGAAATAAGAAGCGTCATTGAAGTAAAAGGCGATACTGAAGGCAAAAAGGATATAAGCAAGGAGTACATTGTGGTGCGGTTGCTGAAAGACATTCCGACATTTGTCGGAGTAGACGGACGCAATTATACTTTAGCAAAAGAAGATATTGCTGTTCTATCGGCAGTGAACGCTAAAGCATTGATCAATCGCAAAGCAGCCGTCCAAATCCCGGTTAAAAGGTGATCATCGTGAAAATACCAAAGAAATTCAATACATACTGTCCTGTTTGCAGGACCCATACGCCGCATGTGGTGGAAAGGGTGAAAAAAGGACAGGCTTCCACGTTAACCAGAATAACGAGGCAAAAATACAGACATACAGGCATTGGCAATTCGGGTAAGTTCTCAAAAGTGCCCGGAGGGGATAAGCCAACAAAACGTGTGAACCTGAGATACAGATGTTCTACATGTAAAAAGGCACATCTCAAAAGCAAATGCTTCAGAGCAGGGAAATTTGAATTAGTGGAGAGCTGAATATGGAACCGAGAAGCAGGTTTTTAAAAGTCAAATGCAATGATTGCGAGAATGAACAGGTCATTTTCGGATGCGCAAGCACAACGGTAAGCTGTCTTGTGTGCGGAAGGACCATAGCCGAACCAACTGGCGGCAAGGCCTTTGTTAAAACCCAGATAATAGAAGTACTGGAGTAAAATGGAGAGGAGCGGATGGCCTGAGGAAAGTGACCTTGTAGTCTGTACTGTCAAAAAGGTCACGGATTTTGGAGCTTTCGTAGAACTTGATGAATACGGGCATAAGGAAGGCCTGATACATATCTCGGAAGTCGCTTCAGGCTGGGTCAAGTACATAAGGGACCACGTGAGGGAGGGCCAGAAGATAGTCTGCAAAGTCCTTTATGTGGATGAGAGCAAACATCACATCGACCTTTCGCTCAAGGACGTAAATGAACACCAGCGCCGGGAAAAGATCCGCCTCTGGAAGAACGAACAAAAAGCGGAGAAATGGATACAATACGTTGCAAAGATCACAAAGACAAACCAGGAAGACCTGGATGGATTGATAAAACTGATCTATGAAAAGTTTGGCAACGTTTTTTCAGCTTTTGAAAAATCTAGAAATGGCATCTCGCCCCTGACAGAAATCGGCATCGGTAAAGAAATCGCCGAAATGATCAGAAAGGTTGCCGAGGAGAACCTGAAAAAGCCGCAGGTGGAAATCGCCGGGTATATAGACCTCACATGTTCTCTGCCTGATGGGATAGAACATATAAAGAAGGCACTGAAAGCGGCCGGGAACGTCAATGGGGAAGACATAAGTGTCGAGATCAGCTATACGGGAGCGCCCAGGTACAGGATACATGTGGTAGCCCCCGACTACAAAAAGGCTGAAGGCATCCTGAAAAAATCCGCGCAATCCGCTATTGATATTATCGAAAAGTCAGATGGGACGGGAGAGTTCCACAGGTATACTCCGGAAAACACCTGATACTAATGCCGCAAATTTATGGTATCGAAAATAAGAAAATGCGCGTGTGGAAGATATACACTCAAAGAAGTATGCCCCATATGCGGCCTGCAGACAAAATATTCCCAGCCTGCGAGATTTTCTCTTGAAGACAGATACGGAAAATACAGGCGGTTAGCCAAGAGGCAAGAATGAAAGAAACAATTATTTTTAGGTTCAAAAAACCTCGACTTAAGAATCCAGTTCTTGTAGAAGGGTTGCCCGGGGTCGGGCATGTCGGAAAACTGGTTGCCGAGCATATGGTGGCGGAACTCGGAGCAAAAAAGATTATGGAGATATACTCGCCGCATTTCCCCCCTCAGGTAATAGTCGAAGAAGATGGGACTATCAGGCTTGTCAGGAATGAGGTATATGCCTATAAATCAAAAGGTAAAAATGATTTATTGATATTGGTTGGAGATCATCAGAGCACATCGAACGAAGGGCATTATGAGCTATGCGGTGCTTTCCTGGATATTGTGGAAGAATTCAAGGTAAAGAGGATATACGCGCTCGGAGGCTACGGCGTTGGTCAGCTTGTTGAGACCGAATCGGTCCTCGGGGCCGCTAATAACATCGAACTCGTGAAGGAACTCAAAGAATACGGCATTGAATTCAGGGCGAACGAACCAGGCGGGGGTATCGTTGGGGCTTCGGGATTGCTTCTGGGTTTAGGTGCGCTTCGGGGCATAGACGCCGCCTGCTTGATGGGTGTGACCTCAGGCTACCTTGTCGACCCGAAAAGTGCCCAGGCAGTATTGAAAGTCCTCTGCAAAATTCTCGACATAGAGGTGGATATGGCTGCTCTTGAAGCGCGTGCTTCAGAGATGGAAAAGATAGTGGCTAAACTGCGGGAGATGGAAGAAGGCAAGACTCCGGTTTCATCAGACGAGGATCTCCGGTATATAGGCTGATCCCTGTATGCCTCAAAAATGTATTCTCTGTGAAGGCAACTCTGTTCTTCCTCTCGAATTTTCAAACCCTGCTGAGAAGCACCAGAAGCGCAATTATCTGCAATGCCCGGTATGCGGGCTGATTTTTGTACCGGATTGTTTCCATCTTTCCCCCGAGGATGAGAGGGCGCGTTACAGGCTTCATGAGAACACACTTTCGAATGAAGGATATGTCGGGATGTTTTTGCAGAAGATAGACCTTATAAAACAGTATTGTCCAGGTATCCGATCAGTTCTGGATTACGGTTGCGGTCCAGAGCCAGTCCTGGCAGAATTGATGAAAAGGGATGGTTTTGATTGCGATTTCTACGACCCGTATTTCTTTCCGGAATACCCGGAAAAAAAGTACGACCTCGTGATATCGACAGAAGTGTTCGAGCATTTCAGGAACGGAAAAGCGGAGATAAAAAAAATTAAATCACTTCTGGCTGCTGGCGGATTTCTTGCGGTAATGACATTATTTCATGACAACGCCGGGAATTTTGGGGAATGGTGGTATAAAAGCGATCCCACACATATATGCTTCTTTTGTATGCGTACATTTGATTGGATCGCAGAAGAATTTGGGTTCAAGGTTGTCTATGCAAACAAGAAAAATTTCATAATAATGAAGGCAGAACAATTACTGAGTTCACCGTAAGATAAATTCATATAACATAGAATCAAAATTGCATAGGGAGGAGTGAAAACTTATGGCTGAAGTAAAAAATTCTGAAGTAAAAAAGTCTTTTATTCAGGAATTCATGGATTTTTTAAATAAGTACGGAATCATCGGGCTTGCTATTGCGTTTGTAGTGGGCGCAGCCGTCACAAAACTTGTAACAGCGCTTGTTACCGACCTGATCATGCCCATTATCGGGGCTGTGATCCCGGGCGGTGATTGGAGATCAGCGACACTTAACATCGGCGATATAAAGTTCATGATTGGCGATTTTGTCGGGGCGCTTATCGATTTCACAATAATCGCTCTTGTGATATTCGCGATCGTGAAGATGATAATAAAGGAAAAGAAATAATCAGTTATTTTTTATTTTATCTTCCTCATCACGATCCCTTCGGCAACTTTTGGCAGGAAAAGCGTGGATTTCTGGGGAAAATTCTTGCGCTCAACAAATGCTTTTCTCTCAACATCCTTTTTTGAGAATGGGTTCAAGAGGAAAGCCACGTCAAATTCTTTCTTATCCACCCTGGCTATGGCTTCACCCGGACTTGCATTAAATGAAACATCTTCCTCAGGCTTTCCCCTTATTACAGGGTTGATCAACCAGTCATGAAGGACTATCAGGTCAAGTCCGATGACCTCACCGCGCATATCGGAAAGTTTCTTCACCGCTTTTTCATCAGCCCCGATTATGCTGAACTTTTTTCCGTCATACATGCCAAGCCTGATATCATATTCGTTTTTGCGCTCCCTCAGTTTTAAATAGAACACTTCATCGTTTCTATCGCTCTCCAGCATTATCTCAAATTTCTCCCTTATTTTGCGTTCAAGGCTCTGGGCACTGAAATTCCGGACAGCTCTATGCCATGGCAGTAAAAGTAAAGCCCTGTCTCCTCCCTCCATCAGCATCATCAGGGTATAATCAATGCCATCCTTTTCCCGCATCGTATAGGAAGCGGTGTACCTGTGATGCCCATCGAGTATGAGGAGCTTTAGCCCGGACACCATCTTTATTATTTTTTCTATGAAAGCATCATCCGTGATCTCCCATAGCAAATGCCGGCTGCCGTTGAGAGTAACGTCTACAAGCGGCATTCTTAAAGGATTCATTATTAACTTCGGGCGCCTGAACCCCAAATATTCTTCAAATAGATTGTTCAACCCGTGGTCAGGCATGCTGTACTCAGCTGCGACCGGTGAGAAGTTCATCATGGCTGCTTTCATTAGCCTGTATCTCTCATTTGTATTCACGGCAAAGATATTCTCATGCCCTGCTATGTTCCCTTTGCCGAGCTCTTCGACCCTTGCAAGGCATACCAATCCAAAAGCAAAATACTGGCTTCTCCTCTCGTTTTCAGGGAGCTGGTCAAGGCTTTCAGGCTGGAGTGTGTACATGATCCCATATATATAAAAAGCGGGTTTTTCTCTTTCTACGAGAATCCCAGAATCTACAAAACGGTCCAGGTTCTTTTTTGCATGTTCTATGAATTCATCCCTTTCCATGTCCTTTCTTCTCGATGTCACATGGATGATATTATTTTTCTCACGGGCAAATCTCTGGTACTGGGCAGCGTCTATTGTGTCATAGACCGGGCAGACAAGCTTATCGATTTCCAACTCCGGATTAAGTATTGTTGCTTTAAAAGGTCGGATATCTACCATCTTTGAGCATCCTTTCCACTCAAAGGTCAATATATAACATGAATGTTTCTAAGGTTTAACTGTTGCAGCCATCTTTCCATCCTTGAATACCCTGATAACCCCGCCGCTCTGCGAGACCACAACGCCTATAGCCCGTGTCACCGCTGTAATGGCTGCAACTGATGAATGCCGGGTCCCAAGACCTCTTGCGATTTTTACCATCGCGGTATCGATGGTAATATACCGCCCCCCGGCTTCAACCGCTCCGTCCCCTGAAATTACGAAAACGCCGTCCAGCTGTGCGAATTCTTTTAGGTTGCCCCTATTTTCAGGGTCGGTGATCAATCTTTTTTCCCTTCTGTGCCCCTCAAATGGATTCAATACAAGCTGTCGGGATTTAGCCATGACGTTCTCTGAATCGCCCACAATAAACGCTGTGCCTATGGCATGGCCTTCTCTCCCTTCAATTCCGATCTCACGCGCTACGTTCAATACTGCTTCAAAGACCTGCTCGCTTATCCCGGTGCCTTCTAGGAACTCTTTAATATCGTTCACACTTGTTTTGGGTTCCTCTGCTTTTGCAGCTATAATCTGGAGTTTATCGGTTGAGGCGAACCTTATTTCCGCATCGAGTTTCTGCGCAGAGATTTTCATACTATTCTCAAGGGTTCTTAATATCCCGATTTCATTGAAATCCTCTGTAATCTCAACCGCATTCCTGAATTTTGTGGCTGCTTTTAGATAGAGTTCCCTCGCATGACTGTAATCTCCTGCTTCATGGGCTTTTTCTGCCTGTTTCGCGATATTCCTTCCTTCGTCCGCGAGAATATTCCGCCACAAAATAAATCACTTCAGTACCGCTTATTATGTTCCTGTCGATATTGTTGTCTACTAATATAAGGCTAAAGGTCGGGAAAAACAATGATGAAAAAAAACATGGACCGGTCGGGAATTGAACCCGAGGCCTCTCCCATGCCAAGGGAGCGATCTACCCCTGATCTACCGGCCCAGTAAGGTGAGTTGCATAGTGCATAAACTTAGATAAAGGTATCGATTATTTCAACCTTTTTAGAACGACTTTTTCAATTTTCCATATGCTTAAAGACAAGATTTAAATTAGATGCCGTTATATTGGCGTTGGTTCGGGCCCGTAGCTTAGCCAGGTTGGAGCGCTCGGCTGATAACCGAGAGGTCCTGCGTTCAAATCGCAGCGGGCCCATAGCGCTTTTCAAAAAAGCGCTCCGTACCATACCCAGGATTTTTCAAAGTCAGATTTCGCACGTTTTCTTAAACTTCACAAATCACTATCCGATAAGGCAATAGAAGATCATGTGAGTGTAGGAGTTCAGCCCCGGTATGTCGATGATTTTTGCGGAAGAGTCACTGGAAGTGCACTGGCATTATAGTGACTATTCCCAAGAAGTTTTGAGAAATATATATTAAAGTTTAATATCAAAATCTTGGAGTAGTTGCGCCTTTATAATGCAATACTGCGCACCATCATAGATCTGGGACGTAAAAAATATTTAACTAAGTACTTGTAACACTACCAGTGATAGTTCCGGTGGGCTTCTTTACCAGTTCAATATCCTTCACCACAACAGCGCTTCCAATCGTTGAGACAATTGTGCTATTCGTATAATATGATATATCAAAAGTTGCCGTAAGGCTGTATGTGCCTTCAGCAACTGCAAACGAATAGAACCCTGTCGAATTAGTCGTTGTTGAGAGGCTGGTATTGGTTGATACACTCACACCAGCGATTCCCGTTTTATTGACACTGTCCATCACAGTGCCGTTAATGAACCTTATCGATGGGAGTACCGTGGTTGCAGTATGCGTCACCATGGTAGCATTAATATTTCCATTAGTATCCACTGTTCTTGTGCCGATGGTGTATGTTCCTGGTGCCACAGTGGCATTGTAATACTGCGTACCTTTGGTTACATTCCTCTGGAAATTTCCATTAAGATATACCATTACTTTATCGAAATCCGGGTCTGCAGGGTCAGTCCATGTCCAGTTGATATAATTGCTGGCATAGCTTACATTGCTGAGA
Source organism: Candidatus Methanoperedens sp. (assembly GCA_027460535.1). Taxonomy (NCBI): domain Archaea; kingdom Methanobacteriati; phylum Methanobacteriota; class Methanomicrobia; order Methanosarcinales; family Candidatus Methanoperedentaceae; genus Candidatus Methanoperedens; species Candidatus Methanoperedens sp. The sequence goes on along the minus strand of JAPZAR010000010.1, from coordinate 69,160 downwards.
TTTGTGACACCCTGGATTTGTGAAGCAGTAGTGTTAAGCACGATGACAGTGGCAGAATAGGCCGGGAAAACATGGTTGAAAGAATTTCCCATGTCGCTCACAGGTCTACCAGAATCAATGATCCTTTGTGCCGAGTCGATAATGCTCTGTGCAGAACTGCTGTTAATTTCCAGACCGTTGATTTTCGTTCCACCAAAAACCTTTGCTTTATCTGGAGCAGTCACAAAGTCATCGTTAGTCATCTCGAAGTATCTGCCGCCTGTCTGGTGAAAACCACTTAAGTTTAAGGTGGCATTAACAGATTCGTCAGCCAGATTGACGACCATCAGTTTTAAGGTATTTGGCTGGGCGGAATCAGTACTTGCCCAGATCGAGAGGTTATCCTCCATGGAACTGGAGGATCGCACCAGCATGTCTCCAAAAAACTGGGCATACATGAAATACGTGTAATAAACAGGCATGGGGAAGAACTTGTCTTCTATAGTTATTTCTCTTGACGGCGGGTAACCTATGCTGATAGAGGATCCATTGTAATTGAGCAGCCCGTAACTTGTATCTAATTTTCCTGTAGAGTCGTAGGGCTGATCATAAAGTTCCCAGTGCATGATCATATCTGCGCCGCTATTTGCCTGCCTTGCCAGTGTATCAGCCATATAGAGAGCATTGGCATGGTTAAATGTATAAGAGGTTGCCAGATCGGCTGCCATGGAATTGAACTCCGAGATAGCGATCCTGGTATTTGTAAGATTGCGATTATCCAAAAGTTCCCTCTTGTCCCTTGCGTCGGAATCCATTTCCTTACGAGAGTCAAAGGCAAACATATCCTCATAACTTTTCACACCTCCGTCATGGTTCCATAGCGGGTAATAGTGATAACTTAGAACATCCAGGGATTTGTTCTGCTGGATTTCCGGATCCAATGTAAGGGGATCGATGAAATCTATGTATGCCCGGAAGTAAGATTCATTATAATACGATGCCGTGGTCGGACCAGTGATGAGAATGCTATTATCCACGGCCTTTAATGCCTTGGAGTATTTCTTAAACCTGGAAACATATTCCGAACCAAAAGGCACGGGTTTTCCAGCTGCTTTCTCAAGATCCAGTTCATTCCCAAGTTCCCAGTATTTGAAATTATAATTATTCTCAACATTTGTGTAGTTAAGCATATCAGCCCAGAGTTCAGGGTCACAGGTGCTAATATCTACTTCAATCATTACATCTGCCCCCACGTATTTTGCAAAGGCTGCCAAGGCATCGATCTCATCTTTCTGGTAACCCTTATCGTAGGCATTTTCTACCCTGATGGGCGTTGTACCATTGCAGCGGTCATATCCGACCGTTAAAGGATCCCCAGGATTATAGTATTGGCGTTGGCCCCAGGTTAATACGCCATTCTTATCGTAAAATCCCGCCGCGTAATGTTGCGTGTTATTCCTGTCCCAGGTGACACTGTTGGACGCAAGACCTCCTGCATATCTCAAAACTCCCGGTTTGATAAGTTTGGTCAGCTCCCGCAATTTTAGCGAATCATTTGGATATGGTCTTCCCCACCAAAAAGCCCAGTTGCCAAGACCAGCCCCCAGGATATTCCTGCTGAATGGACGGGTCTTATTGGCAGCATTTACCTGCAGCGTGGCTGCTGGATAAGCGGTGGTTGTGAAATTCATCGGTGGAGTTTCTTCATAAGCAGCGAGGTTCCTTGATTCATCCTGGGAAGCTACCTTATATTGATACGAATTCAGCAGTTTGAGTCCAGTTATAACAACGCGATGGCTGGTGGTAAGGCTGTCATCTGTCTTATTGGCGCTATAATTATTTTCACCATAATAAACTCTTGAATCTGCAGGTTCGTCGGTCGTCCAGTAAATTGATGCACGATCTGATTTAATATCTGAAACCCACACATTGCTTATCACTGGAGGTATTACATCCGGAGGGGCGGTGGTAAATTCACTATAATTCTCTGCAATGTTCGCAGAGACAGAAGCATTGGCCTGGTGATCCCTGGAAATGATGTGGACACGATAGGTGGTACTTGGGGTAAGATTTGTTAGTATGATCTTATGCTCTCTGGTATAGTCCGTCTCTTCATAAGAAAAATTGTTATCCCCTGCGACAGAGTAAAGGGTAGAATTGGTATATTCATCAGTCTGCCATCTGACCTCAGCGCTTTTCCAGGTAATATTTGTGACCGATACATTGGAAATCAGAGGCGGATTCGGGTCATCTATCCATTCCAGGGAGATATCATCGAGATAGTAGTGGAGATTGCCAGATGAGGTAAACCAGAAAACAATCCTGAAAAACTTGTTTCCCCGATTGAAATCTTCAAGGGGGATATTGATGTGATACCAGGTATCTGGACTTGCTGTTCCATTGATGTAGTCTATTAACCTCACAGTATAGCCGTTGTCTGCAGTGATGCTCAGTGCACCCAGATTATCGAGGCTGTGTCCGGGATTGAAGTAGAAGGAGAGGTTCTTATACTGATTGGGATACATCCAGTAGAGAGCAGTCCATTGTTCATTTCTTCTATCTAAATCAAGGGCGCCCCATCCACCTTGACAGTAAGGGCTGGAATGGTTGACCTCGATGGCGTAGTTGCCGCTGTGGACAACCTCAGATTGCGAGAGATTATATTCAGGCGAACCGCCGCTGGCGCAGTCCCATGTGCCATTAGCCCATTGCTCAGCAATCTTATCGTCATACACCACATCCTGATTTTGGGCTGCAGCGATGCTTCCAGCAATACCTGAAGGAAGCATTATTACAAGCAAAGCGCCGATGAACAGAAACACTTTCCAGATCAGTTGAAAGCTTTTCATTTTTGGTTCCTGTCTGATCGGAAGAGCGTTTGGTCGATTCATACTATCGCTCCTCATGCACCGATAGATTTGCATTTAACATTTTTCCATCCTCAATCTTATCGCATGCCCTGTCACCATATACCTCAGAGCAGCCAGCCATTATATTAACCTGAATATTAATCTACCTTTTGTTCTTCTATTCACTCAGCAATGAAACTATCTGTCATATGTGGATTTCGTGTACAGTCGCAAATATATATCACCAGAACCATCAGCAAGCATAGGCGCAGAAATTGAAATGGAAACAGTGAAAGAACCGGGAACGGTGAAAGAACCGGGATTTGATTTGAGTCTGGTTATAATAGCAATTTCGGCTAACGAATCCTCTGCCAGGATTCTTAATCTTTAAGGGCTATCACTTGACTTAAATATGCACTCCTGATTTCCTGATTCCCGTATGGCTTCCAGTGATTTAAGAACAAGTGCTGATGACAAGCTTATTAAAAAGGTCTTGAACCACCATCCATCATCGCCATATTAAATTCATCTATGTGACAAAATGCATCCAAATCTGCCTAGTGATATTCTCCTTGAGCTACTGTTGAACCCGGATATGTAACAATGAAAAGAGCAATATGCCTGCTGAAAGCGACGCATCCGGGGGTCTGGCGTAGCAACCCGTTTATGAAATAGTTTCGTGATATTTGTCTATGCCAGCCATTACAGAAAGATCCATACTGCAACCGCTCCCGCGATCACAATAGATGCAAGAATCCCTACATCGATCCATTTCCTGTTTATCTTCCGCTCCACCTTCTCCTGCTGTATCTCAGATTCGATCTTCTTGATCAAATAATCCTTGATCTTTTGGATGTCGAAGAGTTTGAATCCAATGGTCACTGACGTCGTCCACGTGTAATAGGAATAAGCGTAGATGAACATGAAGAAGAAGAGTATGCCAACCATGTTGTTTATTCCAAGTGTGGCATCAAGGATAATTCCCCCGACCGGAATAATCATTATGGGTGCCAGAGCCCATATCCACGCTGTTTTGTTATCAAAGAGATGATATTCTGAAGTGAATAGTGCCCACCATAATAAGTAGATGACCAGAATGAAGTAATGAACAAATCCCAGAGGATATTGGGCCACATAAATCAATGCCGAGAACGTAAAGATTATCAGCACAAGGACTTTGGTTATGAATTTAAAGGATGCACCCGGAAGAATATAAACAGATGAGGCATCCATATCCTGCATTTTTGTCACATAATCAAGAGCTGTTTCCACTTTGCGATTGGTCTTCATGATTTCAAGTTCCATCGCATTAAAACGTCCGATCGTGTCAGTCATCAGATTGGCCAGTGGCTGTATTTTATAATCCCATTCCCGGTCCATTTTATCCCGCGCAATTTTCTCCATCAGGACATACCGGATACCAATCCAGGCTGTCATGTAAGAAAAACCTATTACTATGAGATCTATGATCGTTCCTAATAAGTTATCAACAATGAACGCATCGATTATGAGCGATATGGTGGCGAATAATCCTACGACCAGGCCCAACAGAATGGCGCTAAAAACCGCAATTTTATCTTTCATTCTATGTCACCACCACGTCGAAATAAGGCTCTTCACGCACCTTGAAATGTAAAGTTGCGTTGGGTACCTGCCATCCCACAGATTTACATGATATGCAAACGAGGCTCCGATATAAATGCGGAACTGTCTTGATATTTGCATAGAAATTGCCGGGATGGGGCGCTAAATTATAAGCTTCATGGCATTCGTCACACGTGGTTTTGCGCGCAGCATGCTGCTGTGTTGGGAACCTGGTATCATTCGGGCTATGGCAGGTCAGGCACCATTCTTCCAGGTTCGGGGAGTTGCTCGTACTATGACTGGGCACTTGCATCCCATTCTTATCAAGGACTACCGCATGACCTTTCACGGAAATCGAATCGAAGATGTCTTTATGGCAGTCTTTGCATGATACACTTTTCTCGTTATGGGTCCCGCCCTGTCTCAATGTGTTATAAGAAAGGTTCAGCGTTCCAATTGTCGTAAAATTAGAGACAATCCAATTTCCATTATCGCTTGTAATGTCATAGTCAATATACTCCGGCCGGGAATAGTTCACAAGAACGTTGTAGGTTGTGTGGCAGGCTATGCAGCCTTGTGAACCCAGAGACAAGAAATCAGGGTGTGCTTCAAGCGTATCATTCAATTGCGTGATCGTATGGCAATATTCGCACTTAGGTACCGTATTTGTATGGTTAGTTGCCGACTGGGTATGGCAGCTCGTGCAGGAGAATTGCGAATGGTTGGCTGATGTGGATAACTGGACTTTGATATCGCCGTGGCATTTCACGCATTTATCCTGTACTGTCTCGTAGAACTGATGGTCTCCGCTAATAAAGGAAAATGTCTGGCTCAATGTGGTTATAATAATTGCCAGTATCACCAGCAAGTATAATTTCCGGTTCATCTCTTACTCCCCATCATAGACATTATCAACGCACTGAAGGCTATTATTGTAATGACGTATCCCCATGTTCTTATAGTTACAAACACCTGCTGGAGGAAGGTGAACTGGTCGCCGAATTTATTGAGTTTACCTTCTTTGGAAAAGTCCAGAATGAATAAAGAACCTACACCCTTTATCACGAGAGGATGACTGCCCACTACGACGGCTTTTGCAAGAACGTCTTGCCTGGTAGTCCCATAATCATCGACAAGAGGATTATTATCACCTTTCGTTGTCACGATATCCTGCTGAACATTAACAACCCTGTGGGTGATGGGATTCTGGACGCCGCTTGCCTTGAAGGTGACAATATCTCCTTTCTGGGGATCTTTGAATATGGTTTGAGTAAGGACGATATCGCCTCTTTGGAACTCTGGTCGCATGGAATCCGATATGACCACAGCAAAAGAGATAATTTTCAGAGCAAATGCAAAGATCAATATGGTCAATACAACCAGCAGAATAGAATCCTGCCCGCGTGTATCTTTCTGGTACTTGGCAGGACTGTATCTTGTCTTCATGACCCAGGATGAAAATATGCGCATCAATGTACCGTTTTCTGTTTTGTAGAGGTAAAAGACCGAAAGCAATACTAAGCTAATCAATGAAACGATCAGGGGTATTGTATAGTCTATTTCTTTCATATCGGGTCAGGGGCGCGGTTTATTTTTCATTACTGCCCTCATCCTGTCAGACAGCTTCTCTCTCAAATAGGACGCTCTTTTCATTATCGTGTCATCTAAAACCACTTTGCTTGGATGATTTTCCTTAACCGCTTCGACGGGGATTTTCGGCGGGGATTCTTCTTCCTTTAACTTATTCCTCATATAGTAAAGGGTCCCTGCAAAAACAAGGAACACAACTACCATCGAAACTTTCAAGGGGCTTTCAGTAACCCGGTTTAGGACTTGATTCCCCTTAATCGCCGATGCGTCTGCCTCCTGCACGAATACGTTCCTGAAAAGTTGAGGCGCATCCGATACGGTGATCTTATTTATCCCCATGTTTTTCAAATCTATGGGGATCTCTACTGTTTTTTCTTCAAGACTCTGGAGCTGCAATTGCGCCGATCCAACGGGTACTTTATTCGAATAAACGGTAATCGTTTTGCTTCCGGCTTGACCGTTATTTATCGCGCCTACAGATACAATTACGTTTTCACCAATAGGTACGAACTCTTTGTTAACGTTCATTCCTGTAATGGTGATCCTGGGGGTATCCAACCTGGTTGTATCTGTCTCGTTCTTGATTGTGAAGGTTAACTCCGCGTTCTGATATTTTACATCAGGAGTATCTGCCCCGAAGTGTAATTTGAAGGTGCCGACCTTACCTGCTTTGGCATCGAAGTTGACCGTTGTGGTTGTTTGTCCTTTAGCCGTGACTTCCTGCGTGGAAACAAGATTATTATCCACCAGCATTGCCAGTTTGACAGTACCCTCATCTTTGTAATTATTATCGAGCTTTACCTCTATGTTGAGTTTCTCACCGAGTATACGCTCATTGTTGTCATCGACGAACCTCACATCATGAAGGAGGAACCTGTCCGGTGGATAGATAGTGACCGATTTGTCTATTTTGAAATTAAGTACCGCCTGAGCTACCGGATTCCCTCGACCCAGAAGAATGCCCATATCTTGCGCATTAGCACCCGTCTCATAGAATGTTTTATACGCATCAGGATTCATGCCAATACCAAAAGGATCTTTGGTGATCTTCTCATCGTATGCCTCACGGTCGATCCTGTCGTACACAACGATGTTGAGTTTATATATCCCCTCTATCCAGTCGGATCCGGGATGCAGATTATAATAAACCACATTCGGGTCATAACCGCGCTTGAAAGAGTCTATCGTTTGCACGCTCACGACATTGTCATACGGATCATAGACGGTATAGAGGAACGTGACAGCTGATATGCGTTTGTAGGACATATTATAGGCCGCTGAATAAATTATAATGTCCGCTTTTGGATCGGGAGGATAGGTATTTGACCAGTGCTTTGTGTAGTTACTAACCCCAGCGACCGAAGTTGCAAAATCAAACCTGAACTCGCCCAGAGCTGATGCGGTCTGCGACAATAGCATTAGCGTGAATATTAATACGATAATTCTTTTCATACAATCGAACACAATTTATTTCTATTATTATACATTTTTTAAATAATTAGCACTTGAATATTTATATTATTGTCACATTCGATACTGCGAAAACATTACCTTCCTTATTTCCAAAAGTTTCAAGTTTTTCATTGAAAGCCGAGTAGGTCTTCTTGATTGTGATATTGTAGCCATCAGAGCCTGTTTCAATGCCCAGTGTGCTCGGACGGGTCCAGTTAATTGATACGGCTGTTGAAGTGTGGCATGCGATGCAGTTTTCGTTTGTATCGTGTTCCATACCATACTTGATGAAAGCTTCATGTATATTGTCAGGCATTTTGGCCAGATAATCTGAGTGACACTCTTCGCACAGGATAGTCGATGCTGCATGGGCCAATGTCCCGGGTGTAACCACTCTGGACCCCGCGCCTATGAGATCGTCCGAACCCAAACGGTTCGGGTTCACAGTAATCAATCTTGGGTCAAGCATATTTTGTTGGGTGAAAAGGTCTGTGTCTTTTGGTGTTCCATTAAAATACGTGCTTATCTCTTCTGCATATGCGTAGTTGTATAATATGCCTGTTTCGCCGGGTGTCATGGCGCCAGCATATTGATTATTTGCATCCCGGAACTGCACCTCGTCATTTCCGGAGACTGCCCACTGGTCGATCATAGTTTCACCGATTATTGATTTTGGGAAATTACCTCTCTGGAAATTCCCCAGCGTTGTTGCAAGAACCCTGTTCCCTATGTTCGTCGGCCCGGTCACGTTGATATATATGAGCCGCTCGTATGCATCGTCGCCGCTTGCGTACTGTACGCCATTCTGGACGCGGTGGCAGTCGGCACATGTAAAATTGGAATGTATGGAGCCCGTATGGATCTCTATCTGGATATCCCCATGGCATTTCTGGCATGGGACCTGTGAACCATTGGCATCAATGTTATAGTAGGCATGCCCTCCGCTGAAGAGGGAAAGGGTATTGGGAATAACCCATAATGAAATCCCGCCCAGCGCAAGCAATACCCACATCAGTTTCATCTCATTCCTCACAACTCCAGCAATAGAAAGCTGTTGTTTTGTACTGGATGGCTCCCGTATGGCTTACAAGGCGGATCGGTATGATCAGGACATCGCCTTTTTTAGGTTCCATACCGTCCCTGAAGAACATCCTCAGGGTATACACGCCTTCGCTTGGGCGATGAATTGAAGCCCAAAAGCTCGCAGGAATTGCGGCAAGCTTATTGATTCGGGCGTTAGCGTCTATTTCCGGGAAATTCGCAGGCGTATCCGCTCTCTTATAGAAGAACATCACACTGGATTCCTCGAATGTGACATTGTTGATTATTGGGGTACCCTTATCTGTCAGATTCGTAGAGACCGTCAGTACAAGTGCTGGTTTTTCCAGGCCGATATCTAAAGCATGCTGGTATAGGTAATACCCTGATACCGAAAGTATCAACAGCACTACCACTGTGTATTTTAAGATTTTTTTCTTATCCATTTACATTCGCTCCTATCCATATACTGAAAGTATCAGCAGTAAAATTTTGTATTTAAAGTTTTTTTCCTGGTGCATTTATATCATTCCAAATATAGCATTAAATAAGTTTTTTATAAGATCGAATATGGTGAATTTTTCGAGGTTCTTTTGAGAATTGTTCGATGGAGAAGAGGCAGAGTTGCCTGCATAAACCTTGTCTTTTGCCCATGAACCGTGACATATAGAGCAGATCTTATCCAGGTTCTTTATATGTATCGAATGAATCTGATTGCCATGGCATGCCACGCAGGGATATCCTTTTTCTTCAATTCCCTGGATTTTCACAATCGTGGAGTTCCCTGTCTCATGGCACTGTTTGCATTCTACTGCGTTATGACCGTTGTGGAAAATGTCTCTTGCGCTTGCATTGACCAGTGTATTCCCCATATGGCATGCTGTACAGATGTTCGGGTTATGCTGGGATTGCAGAAGAGGCACATTGAAGCCTCCTCCTTCCCCCAGAATGTAATCATGGCAGTTCCCGCATTCACCAGGTCCGTAATCAGCGTTCAGCGTCTCTGCATGACATCCAAAGCATGGGATAGGTTTATGCCCTGGCGGAATATCCGCACTTACGGCCCCTGCGGTAAGTAAAACGGAGATTAAGACAAGGCAGGGATATACAGCGTTTTTATTCATTCACATTCACTTTTTATAATTATTGAACACCTGAGATTCTGAAAGTTTCCTAACAGCTTCTTCATACGGGGTCATTCTCCAGACCTCAAGAAGAATATTCAAAAAACATGAATCCTTTAATGTGCTGACCTCTTTCACATCACAGTCTGGCTCTTTCGAAAATCGGTTCTTGAAATCCGCTTTGAGATTATCAAAGTGGATCTTATCCGTATCCTCTATTCTCACTACTTTCATCCTATCACAAAAGTAATATTTGTTACTAAAGTATATAAAGTTTACACCGGATGAAAAGCATCAAGAATTTTTAATCGTGATAATTAGAAGAGTATCGATAAATCAAGTAAATGCAACTAAAAAAGAAAAAGAGAAATGGGGGTTACCCATTTCATTTACGGGGATGTTAAAGCTGCTGCAGTGTCGTTATTATCTCCATTTAGACCGCTGACCTGTGTACTGTTTCCATTAAGATACAGCGTACTGCTTGGCGTCCAGGTATAGGTCTTGTTGCCGGTTGCGAATGTCTGGCCTGAGCCATTGCCGTATATTTCGACATTGACCTGTCCTCCGACAGCGAAGTTGCCAACGCTGTATGTACCTGAGTTCTCGATTGCGTCAAAGGATAGCGTGTAGCCCTTCTGGAAGGTGATGTCCACTGCAACGTGCGTATGGCATGCGATGCATGCGCCATTGGATGCGCCGTAGCCGAACCTGTCAAGGCCGTCATCCGTCTTCACGAAGGCATTATGGGCTTCTATTGCGCCGGTGTCGTTGCCATATGGGGTCAAGCCGAATCCACCTGCAGCGAGATTCCGCTCCCTCAGTGCACTTCCACCATAGTGGCAGTCATTGCAGCTGCTTCCGCCTTCGCCGTTAAGTAGCCATGACTCGTGTTTATAGGGAGGTCCGCTTTCGATCTCGTATCCTGCAATACCCGTTTCCTTTTCTCCGCCATGGCATTCCAGGCATGAGACGAGAGATGCTGCATGGTACTGTGAACCCGGTGTGACTTCTCTTGAACCTGCGAAATCATAGTTTGCAGTCGTCACTCCAGTGAAATTTACCGCTCTTGGATTGAACGCCGTGTTCTGCGTCGTCAGTTGTGTATCTTTCGGCACTCCGTTAGGCCGAAGTCCTACTTCAGAGGAGCCGGAATAGCTGTATTTTACACCATTGGTACCAAAGGTGGTCAGGCTGCCCCTGTACTTAGCACTGTTATCCCGGTATGCTAACTGGTCATTGAAATTTGAGCCGTCCAGATTTTGTATATCTGAAGGTGTCGCATTCCAGTTGTCCACGGTCATGCCAGTCCTATAAGTGATATTCTTGGGGAAGTTCCCTCTCTCGAAATTCTGCACTGTAGTTACGAGTTTAATACTCCCAGTATCCGGGGCCACTGCCCTATAACTGATCTCTGCTGATGCATCGTCACCGCTTGCTGCGCCTGCCTCAGCCCTGTGGCAATATTCGCATTTGAAATTTGCGTGGGGTCCTGGGGTGCCTGTGGTCGCTGAAGCTCCACTGCTCAATTCTGCTTTCACGTCACCGTGGCATTTCTGACACGGTACCTGATTGCCTGTTGCGTCGATGTTGTAGAATGAGTGCTGCCCTGCGAACAATGCCATCGTGGATGGCAGAGCGAACACGCCTACTCCAACTAACGCAATTAAGGCTAAACTAAATTTTGCATTCATATTTTTTTCATCCTTCCTATCTATTGTTAATATAGCCCATCTTCCCAAAGCAGTAATTCAAGAACAGAATACGTCTGCATCATTTTTTTGCTTTTACTCCTATCCTATCCATTACTCCAAATTTGGGTTTAATTTGGGTATAATTAGTATACTGTATTCCGGTATTTATAGTTAACGATTTTTAAAATGATTAAAATAATTATGATACTAATAATAATGAGCATAATCATAATTACATATACTTTATTGCATGTACTATAAATCTGCAAGGTTGTTATAAATGTTATACTACAATACTCGAATAAATACAATCCAAAGATTTGAGCTATTCCGCTGCCTGATAGATTTAATTATTAAAGACTGCATGCCTGCGTGCATAGTTTTAAAATAGGATATGATGTAGTAAAATCATGCGAAAATGGCCTTCAGTTTTGATATTAATTTTTATACTCCTCTCTTCTTATAATTCTTCTGGCAAATGGCAGAATGTTGGTGGGGACCTGCAGCACAGTGGATATTCGGAAGGTCAAACTGTCCCCCTTGAATTAAGGTGGAAATATGAAATAGGGGATTCTGATATCTCTGCGCCGATAATTGATTCCGGGACCCTGTTCGCAGGATCTGATGACAACAATCTGTACGCGATAAACGCAGCATCGGGAAAATTGAAATGGAAATATCCAGGTCTTGGAAAGATTTATACCCCGGCAGCCAGGAATGGAATCGTATTCGCACCTTCTTTTGACAATTATATTTATGCTCTGGATTATAGCGGGAACCTTAAATGGAAATATAATACAGGAAGCAGCTCTGCTTCACCGCCAATTTCCTATAATAATATTCTTTATGGCGGCTTTGACAGGAACATCTATGCAATTTACATTATTAATGGAAGTTTAAAGTGGAAATATTCAACTCAAGGCTTTGTTGAATCCTCACCTGCAATAGCCCAGGGGTTACTCTACGTCGGTTCAAATGATAATAACATATATGCTCTGGATGCTGGAAATAATCTCAGGTGGAAATACAAGACGGGTGGAAGTGTCTTTTCTTCACCTTCTGTAATGAACGGCGTTTTGTATGTGGGATCAAACGATAATAACATTTACGCCATAGATTCCAGCAGCGGAGAATTGAAATGGAGCAAGAAAACAAATGATTGGGTCAGATCCTCACCTGCTGTTCTTGAGAATTCTGTATATGTAGGATCGAATGATAATACATTTTATGCGCTGAATGCCGACAACGGGGACTGGCTCTGGAAATTTAAGACTTCTGACCGGGTCGAATCGTCTCCCGTAGTAACGCAGGGAATAGTATATGCAGGATCAAAAGACGGGACAGTATATGCTCTGGATGCGGCAGATGGGACATTAATGGATAAATATATGATAGGAAGCGGGGTAATCGCCCTGGCCCTATCGGATAACATGTTATTTGCCACAGCACGGGATGGGTACGTGTATGCATTCGGAGCTCCGATACCCGAGACCCCCACCGTTGCTCCCACATTGCCACCGGATACCACCCCCCCAGTCCTAAGAATCAATCCCATACCTTCAAATGTTACTTCCGATAAATTTTCTATATCGGGTACGGCGGAAGATGCAAGTGGCATCCTGTTAGTGACGGTCAATGGGGTGAACGCCGGGACAAATAACTGGAATTCTGTAATTACCCTTTCAAACGGCACTAATATAATAACTATAGTGGCGGTAGATAAAGCTGGTAATATCAGAACAGAGAAAAGGACGATCACATATCTCGGCAGTGAAGTACCTGAGAAAACACCACCGGCTAGAATACCGGGATTCTATTTTCTGATTGGCATTATGGGACTTATTCTGGCGATATCGATAAAAAAATTAATTAAGTAATGAATTTTATTAAAATGCAATAGCATTATGAAACGCAAATGTTTAAGGCTACGAATTGAAATATGACAATTCTACACGTTCTATAAATGTATCCGAAAATGATGTCATTAATAGGAAAACGATAATGGTGAATCGATGAAATACCTCTACAAAATAGTGATAGTTTTAATTTTGATTTACACAGGTATTTATCCTGCATTCGCAGATGAGATAGAATGGGTCGACCCGCAGGAAAAAACATTGAGATTTACCGATTCTTTCACCAGAGAAGGTTTCCAGATCGAGGCAACGGGTTTCTATAATAATACGGATTTCAAGGATCTCATGGCCCTGATAACAGTGTACGATTCTGACCACAGGCTGGTTACAAGTAACATTACGCGGATCAATGATTCTTTTTCTATTGATAACAGGTTGAATATTACAATTATTGATCTTCAGGACAGGTTCGCGAACATCGGTGCAGCCCATGGAGTAAATGCGATCGCGGACCAGTGGGTAAAGATCCGGACACGAGTCCCGGGTACCCCGTTACCTAAATTATCAGTCCTCCCTGCTGAGAAGCATTTCAATAATAGAACGATTGTAAGTCGCATATTTGCTCCAGGCTCTGAGATCTCGATCAATTTTACCATCAGGAATGACGGCAAAGGCTCGTTAAGAAGCCCGACTTTACAAATCAATACGTCATTACCTCCGCTAGCGCATGAGAGACTCGACTATGAATTGCCCGAATTGAAAGCTGGAAATGAATCTGATATTATCACAGTCAGGTTCAAAGCTCCGTATATAACAGAGGGCAAGTCCTTCCAGATCTCAGCTGAGGTAAACGGAAATGACGTTCTGAGAAGAGCCTACAAGGCCGTTGATTCAACCTATATCGAAGTAAGGGAGATGGATAAAAGGATAATGTTTGGAAAATTTGTTTCCGAAAAAATATACATGGGTGATATTGCCGTGGTTTCATTAAGCCTTACCAACAATCTCAGCCTGCCGATCGATAACGTGAGCCTCACCGACAGTCTGCCCCCGGACCTTGAACCGCTGGATACGAACCTTTCATGGAATTTTTCGCTGGGACCTCTTGAGCATAAATTGATATCCTATGCTATAAAACCACAAAAGCCAGGGACTTATCTATTAATGCCCGGAAGCTCGATTTTCGAATACCCGGGGGGATTCGGGTACAATGAAAAACCTGCCAAGCTGATAGTTAATGGTCCTTATGTGGTATTGGTCAAATCCGCAAACATTATCAATCCTGTTGTGGGAGAGAATATCAGTGTTACAGTGGAGGCAAAAAACCAGGGGGACGCCACCGCGATAGTAAAACTGAGTGATGGCCTACCACCTGACAACTCCATCTCAAACGCGTCGCCTGAAAAATATAAGGTTGTTTTAAATACGGTTGTGCTTCATTCCGGGGAATCGGCATCCTTCTCTTATGCACTCAATGCAAATGCTTCGGGCAGTTTTGTTATCCCTCCTGCAAAGGCGATAGTTTTGGACCAGTTTCTCTATCTGGATGAAAGGTACACGCAGAGGGCTGTTTCAAACTATCTTGTTTTGGATGTCAGGGAACCTTTGAAGCTGGAAGGCCCTGCTATTGAAGTTACCCGTATCCCGGTGCAGACCGCCACTCCAGGGATCACCGGGACGCCTGTCACGACGCCAAAACCGGCGTCCGGATTCCAGGGATATATTTTTATCATGCTTTTCATAGTTATATGGTTAATAAAAAGACATAATTTCAGAAGATAAATCACATATTAATGGATCCATGTCCAGTGAAAATAGTTTAAAAAGGAATGCAGTATATGAGTTTCAGAAGATAATTTTGATCTTTTCCCTCATAATCCCGTTTATCCTGGCGATGCCTTCAAATGCATACGAAAGACCGCAATTCACGGATGGATTGACCGAAAGTTGGCATCCCGGGAGCTATTGTATCCCCTGCCATTACACGCTACTTGGAACCGAGAAAGCACAGTCAATATCCAATGGATGTAAATGCCATGATTACAAGCCAAAAAATGCTCAAGGGTTAAAAGTGGATATGGCCCAGATCTTCGAAATCCATAAGGATATAGTGTGCATCAAGTGCCATGTGGGGAATAAAGATGGGAATAATGTTACCGCAGCGGATTTCCACAGGATTATGAGCAACGTGTCATGCCGTAGCTGCCATACATTTATGAACAATACGGTTCAAAAACCAGAGAAGACAAAATGCTCGGACTGCCACGGCGGCGATCCGCATGTGGTCCATGGCAAAAGGCTTGAAAAAATGTGCGTTGCATGCCATGGTGAGTTCGGAGAGACGTTTGCAGGCCAGAAAATGCCACCACCCTCTGTGCCAAACCTTCAGGCCGCTGCCGCTCTTGAGTATCCCACTATCGGTCAGTTGATAGGAAAAATGATAGATTCGCTGTTTCAAATGATAAGGTAATCTTATGAAAAAAATTCTTATGATATTGTTGATCCTTCCCGTGATACTATTCTCAGGATGTATAACCAATCCTGCCAAGCAGGTGCCTGTTGTGAAAGTAAATATTGCCTTTGTGGAAAACCAGGGAATTGTCGTCGCTCAGAACTACACATTGACTCAGGGAACTGTGGCCTACCTCAACAGACCGAGAAACACGGAGGCTGATTCTTTCCCGGCCATAGGTGCCAGGACGATGATATCTAAAGGTCCAAACAGCACTATCGGTCCATGGGAAATGCTGACCTACAAGGGAAACGGAAAATATTCTTTCAACATAGGTTTCCAGGAGGATCATAATCCCGTATCCGGCGACATCGTGCATATTTCCATTATCGTTGTCGATAAAGACGGGAACAGGATAGGCTATGTAGTGGATAATATGTTCTGGAAATAATTGCGACAATAATGATTCAACAGCTCGCGTTAAAGTATTAATAGATAAGTATAAATC
This sequence comes from Candidatus Methanoperedens sp., assembly GCA_027460535.1. NCBI lineage: Archaea > Methanobacteriati > Methanobacteriota > Methanomicrobia > Methanosarcinales > Candidatus Methanoperedentaceae > Candidatus Methanoperedens > Candidatus Methanoperedens sp. The sequence continues at coordinate 53,037 of JAPZAR010000010.1, read as the reverse complement.
CTTTAAAAAAGATAAATCGATTGTCTGAATTTTAATCCAGGTAAGAATAGGTGACTTAAATTATGGTGAACAAACTTGTGCTCATGGGATTTGCAGTCGCGGCAGTAGGATTGGTCGCGCTGCCGCAGACGCTGGCTTTATTCGCAGGGCAGCATAATTTCTACGATACGATGACGACTAATTTCTACAATTTTGGCAACGGAAGCAATATCCCTTGCGGAAAATGCCATGCTGATGTATATGCAGAGTTGAAACAGGCTGGAGCGGTAAATTCAGTTCACCTTCAACAGGGCTGCGGAGGATGCCACATGCTAGCGCTCCAAAAGGAAGGTTTCTATAACGGGCCTACAGGGCAGTTCCACGCTGCTGCAGCTCCTGCCTGTTTAGATTGCCATGATGGAAATAGCACAGGCATAAACGATGCACGTAATATTTTTGGAATTGTTACTAACACAACGGGAGTTATAACCAATGTAGAAGTTCATGCATCATTTGCAAATCAGACCAATAATATTTCCCTTTTGAAGGGGGCTAACGAAGCATGTGTCGCATGCCACACGCATGTGGCCGTGAATATCAGCTGGTCAAAGGCATACATGATGAACTTTACCTCAGTAGCACAAATGGCCACTGACGGCAGCGGCACCCATTCATGGAATATCAGCAGCTTTGGAATTCAGGGCTCCGCCAATATAACGACCTATGGTAACATGTCAGGTGAAAATAATGCTTCTACCGCACCGGTTGTAACTGTATCGCCAACACCGCCAGGATGGGACCCGAGCACTCCGTAAATAGGAAAAAAAAATTTTTCCTATTTATTTTTTTATGTTTGAGCCATTGAATATTTCTATTTTTTTTCCCATGCCAGCATTTTTAATAAAGGCAAGGAGCATATAATTATAAAACTTATTAAAATCATGTCATGTGTTTTGAAATCGGAAAGTATATTTCCCATAAGAAGATATATAAAATACGCCTTTATAATTCCGGATAGGAAGAGGTACCAGAATAAATGGCTACCAAATTGATGTTAATCGGGCTGGCAATAGCAGCTGTGGGACTTGTAGCTCTGCCACAGACACTTGCGTTATTCGTAGGCCAGCATAATTTCTATGATACGATAAGCAATAATGTTTATGGAGGAGGAACTACAACCAATATTCCCTGCGGAAAATGTCATGCCGATATCTTTGCAGAGCTAAAACAGCCAGGGGGGGTCAATGCAGCCCACAGGGCATACGGCTGCGAAGGATGCCATATGACGACAGCGATGCAAAAAGAAGGTATCGTTAATGGACCCCCTGATTTAACAGGTGGTCAATTCCATGCGGCTGCATCTCCCGCCTGCCTGGACTGCCATAACGCATCATTCGAACCTGGATTGAACGCAACAAATATTCTCAATGGACCTGAGGAGGTCCACAAGCCGTTCGCAAACGCGGCTAGCAACTCTTCCCTGCTAAAGGGAGCCAATGAAGCATGTATCGCATGCCACACGCACGTAGCCGTAGATATCAACTGGACGAAAGCGTACAAAATAGCCTTTGATGCACAGGAGAACATGTCCTCGGACGGCAGCCGTACATGGACAGTTGGCAACTTCACGATCGAAGGATCAGCTTTCATACAGACATACGGCAACCAGTCCGGCGGAGTAAACAATTCGACACAACCTGTGATCTCTATATCTCCGACCCCAATAGGATGGGACCCCCTCAATCCCTGAAGTAATAAATATGAAACAAATGTGAATACCTTATGTATATACCACTAAATGATATACTGTTCCTGGTATCGCTCGGTATTTTCTTGATGCTTGTTTACAGAAAAATCGTACAAAATACGGACGTCCTTGAAACCATCAGGCAACGATACTGGGAATTTGGCAGAAAGCAGAGAATGGACAGATATATCAAAAAAATAAACAGGCGACCTCTGGATTTTCAGAAGGTGTTCTTTAAAGAGGCATCGGCACTCATGTGCGTATTGCTCATAATGGGCCTGCTCTCCACAAAAGCGATCTTTTTAACGGCTGTGGCATCGGGGAGCATGTCCCCGACATTCAATACTAACGATATTATCCTGATGCAGAATATAGAGCACACCTACAAAACCGGAGATATAATAATGTTCGAACGGCCCGATACCTCGAATCCGGTTTCGCACCGGATCGTAAGCATCACCAAAGAAGGCATTCATACGGCCGGGGATGCCACAGGCCAGGTGGACTGGTGGGACATCAAAAAAGAAGATATCCTGGGAAAAGCTATCCTGATGAATGGGAAACCAATAGTTATCAAAGGGTATGGAAAATTTTTCATAGTGGATGATAGGCACCAGGATTTCGGTCCTTTTGGAACTGACTACAATAAATATTTCCTTTTCTTCCAGGTCGTGAAGATCTATGGTTATGTTATAGCGGCATTCTCTCTCCTTCTGTACGTCGGCCTGACGATGAAACAAAAGCCATGGCAAAGTAGATAAGGTCTGCAACGCAGGGATAAACCATGGAACTTCGGCACTTCTTTCTTGTCACGGCTCTTTTCTCGATCGCTATTCTCGCTATACCCGCGATCTTTTCACTTCTGGGAGGTCAGCACTGGTTCTATGATTCAAATAATTCTTATTGCGTTAAGTGCCATTCGGACATAAAGTCTGAACTTCTTCTCTCCGGAATCCACACATCTTTCACATGCGAAAACTGCCATGTCCTGAATACCAGCTCAAACCTCACGCATGGGAATGTGATCAGTCCCCGATGCCTTGATTGCCATGGAACCTCGAACCGAACGGTTGATTCCGACGGGAACACAAGCGTTTCTCCACTAGCCAAGGTTTTCGGGGAGAATATTATGAATGATGAATCTCACAATCCTTTCATAACGGGTGCCAATTCATCTCCATTCCTGAAAGGAGAGAACGAGGCGTGTGTTTCGTGCCATACCGCCAAGTCGCTTACTATCTCGATGCTATATGCTTTAACGTATGAATTCAATGCTGACAGGACAAACGATAGCTCATGGCAGCTGTCAAATTATTCAAAGAATGATTTTAGCAGGCATTTATTGATACAGGACAACGAATCTACGGGTATACATGAATTCCCTGCCCTAACACAGCTGAAATGCGAAAAATGCCATTCAGAAACGAGAGACCAGCTAAACAGCTCTTTCCATCACAAAGATTTTTCATGCGGCTCATGCCATCAGCTATATTCCTCATATCATGCCTCAAGCGTACCTCCATGCCTCTATTGCCATGGTGCTACACCGCTGAACGTAACTGACCAGAATGGTAATCCAGCGAGAACTGCACCTGTTTACGCAGGTGACCTGAATGGACCGGATGCGCATATCCCATTTGTCATAAGCGCTAATAACAGCAACATATCCACAGGAAATGATGTCGCATGCACGTCATGCCATTCGAGTTTCAATACGAACATAAGTTTTACGAGACCAAGTTTTATCGAATGGGACGTTGTGGATTCGTCAGGTACCTGGACGATAGAGAATCTTACTTATGGGCTTACAAAAGAAGTAAATGTGACAAAATATTTAAATGGAAAAATACATAATATCTCAGATATATCCGGGATTGATTGCATATCCTGCCACAGTGATATAAACGATGCCGTGATTTCTGGTGGGCATTCCAATGAACAATGGAAACAGAAACATAATTTTACTGATTATACAGATATGAATTCTTACTGCAAATCCTGTCATAGACCCAGCACCCAGAACAGCAATGGAACCACACCATATCCTGCGTATCCATTTAACTCTCCAAACCATGGTGCAATTCAGATAACCTGCTTGGATTGCCATGGCAAACCCGATCTTCTTGTAAATCTGAATGAAAATGCGCAAATTCCCGTCTACAATAGCACTGCAATGGGTGGTATAGAAAATTCAATTGGTGCGGAGCCGGCATTTATTCAATCGTATCTCTGCATGGCATGCAAGAACACCAACAATCCTGTTCCGAATAATTCATTACACTTCAAAATATATACAGAGCCTCAGGTAACCATATATATTAATGGGACCCAGCAATAGCCGTGATAAAATGAAGAACCCTTTGCTCGATGTTGATGAGGATATATCTGAAAAGCCAATCCAGCATTTGCAATTCTTTGAGAAAATAGGCTTGATAAGCGCTTTGATCATTACGATAGCAATATTGCTATTTTCAGCCGTTTCCTTTTTTATTGATTTTGCCAGCGCAAATTATCTTTATGCATTAATAGATATATCTCTTATTATAATATTCATTGGTCCGATATATTTTATTTTTAGAACATTCAAGAGAAGAATCGTTACCGAGGTATTGATCGATACAGCATTCCAGGATGGGGTCTACGCAAGATTGGAGCCCCTGATCGAAAACATCGCACAGGCTCACATTGGAACGAATGTCGTCCTGGACCGATTGTCAAATATCGATCTAAAGGTCCAGAATATCCTGGAAGAACGGTATGAAAGGGATATAAGATCAAAAGATCTCATGCAGGAGCCCATTGCGGTGGGGACCTCCATCAAATTTGCGATCAAAACGATCTTTTTAATGACAGTAACAATGGCCGCGTTCATGTTCTTTGTAAATTTCAACCTCAGTGGCATCACACCCTATGCAATTCTTCTGATATTTATCATGTGGTGGGTATTCATTACAAACGAATACGGTCTCTGGAAAGAGGCTACCGCATGGTCCATGGTTTTTTTGCCAATCCTTGCCATACCAGTAACCGTAATGCTCCTGGGCAACCTTTTGAATTATAATGTAATGATGGCTACAATGTACGTTTTCGTGGGTATTTACACATTTATTTATTATCTCTGGGCTGTATATTCATCCACAGGAAGTCTGCCCTTTATTGCCCCAAGGAAGCCCGAAACCATAGAAAGCGGTTTTTTTGCATTGCAACAAAAAGGATTATTTAAAGAATTGTTCGAGGCTTCAATTATGAAGCTTGAACATAAATTAGAGAAAGAAAAAAAAAATCCCGAGAATGGTTATGCCTGGAAAAAATAAAATGCTTTCACCAATTTTAATAGTTGGATCAGAAGTATTTTCAGGAAGAATAGAACTCTCTGCGGTGCCATATACTAAGAGGGAGATGAGCGGTCATCCATTTTGATTTTTTATATTTTGCTCAATGCCCATGGAGCAATGCTCGAAAAGAGTCTATGAACAAAAAATTCATGCGTTGCATATGCAAATTTTTTCAAAATCTTTATAAGCAAATTTGTATTATGTTGTCCATGAATTATATACCCATGATAATTCTGGTTATTATGCTCGCAATATTACCTCTCCCCTCATTGGCAATAGATACCGGATATGCCAGAATAGTCTACAACGTAAGGGGATTACAGGACTACGACCTGCACTGGAACGATAGATTTCCCCCGGGCAGCATCCTAAAGATCTACGCCGAAGCTAATGGAGTAAATCACAGGCGCGAAGTAGGTGTGGATTATGTATTCATTATCAGGGATTCTAATAATAACATAGTGGATACTGCAGCGTACAGTGACAGATACGAGGATTACAGGGAGAATGATTTCATCACCTATTCAAGGGAAGTGCCGACGAGCTGGGAGGACGGCATTTATACCGCAGAGATCCATATTTTTGACCTTCTCAATGATTCCATTATGGATCAGTACTATTCTGATGTGACCTTTTCATATCTGAACGGAAGCAGTAAACCAGATATCCCGTACTTAGACCGGAGTGATATAACAAATGAGAGCGGATTATTAAATACACAGGAGATCTCGATCAATAAGAACTTTTATATAGACAGATATGCAAGCAAATACCCCGTGGACAGGTTCAAAGTAGAAAACATCGTACTTGACAGAAGGAGTGTGTTCCCGAATGAACCTGTTCTCGTGAGCGCTGATGTCACAAATACTTTTTATGAGGCAGGAACGACCTCCCTTTCCCTGTTACTTGACGGTAAATTAATAGACAATACCACGATCGAAATAGGAGCTTACCAAAGCCAGCCGGTCTCGTTCACGGTCTCATCGGAAACCGTTGGGAACCACAGCTTGGAGATCATCCCTACGGGGAATAACACGGTAGGTCTAGAACTATCCACGGTCTTCAATGTAAGCGCTGAAAAAAAGATCGAAATACCTACCGCATTCGATTTTAAGGATATACAGATAGATCATTTGAGCGTTCCGCCAAATCAAACAGTGACCATTTCTGTGACCGTGGAAAATACAGGTAAGGACGGATCACAGCCCGTGGATATTTTCATCAATGATGCCCTGCAAGAGGAACGCGAGGTATATCTGAATTTTTCGGAAATAGAGGATATTAAGTTCACTGTCACGAGATCTGACCTCGGCGCGTACAGAGTAACGATAGGAAATTCGGCTCTGAGCAAGGTATTTTTTGTAGAGGCAGCTACCACCGCTCCCACTGTGACCGCAGTACCTGAAATCGAAAAAAAACCACAGCTTAAACCCATAATTGGACTTTCCATAGTTATCATATTCATACTTGCATTAAGATTGTATTTAAAGAAGAGATCAAAGTGATAATATGGCTCCAAAAATAATCGCTATGGGTTCAGGAAAAGGCGGTGTAGGGAAAACAACCGTTGCATTGAACATAGGATTTGCACTCGCGTCATTGAAAAAGAAAGTCCTTGTAGTGGATACTGATGTATCCCTACCGGATCTCGATCTCTATACGGGTCTTGAAAAACCGATAGTCACGCTTCTTGAAGTGCTCAATGGAACAGCGGAGATCCAAAATGCGATATACACAATCCAGATGGGGCTCAATATCCTGCCATGTGGTTCTTCGCTGCAGACCCTCCGGGATGCGAACATAGATAAATTAGAGGATGTTATTTCAGCGTTAAGGAAGAGAGAATATGATTTCATAATCCTGGATGTTGCAGCAGGCCTTTCCAAGTTCAGCATACTGCCCATGACGTACTCAGATGAGGTTTTGATCATTGTCAATCCAGATCCTGCTTCTATTTCTGATGCGCAGAAGGTGAAAGCTGTTTCAGGGCTTGCCGGCATCAACATCGCGGGTGTCATTGTGAACAAATATAAGAAGAGCATCTATGAAGATATCGGGGTAAAGCTAGGGTTGCCTGTGTTCGGCATCATACCCGAAGATGATGCCATCATCAAAGCAAGGGATGCCAGGAAACCGCTCATTTCATTAAAGCCAAAATCCTCTGCCGCAAAAGCAGTGATGAGAATAGCTGAAAAATTATGCGATATACCCCCGAAAAAGAGCATTTTTGAGAGGTTTTTCAGATAACTATGGATAGGACAGAAAACAAAAAAATCTTGGATTTTTTTATGGATGACAGCCCATGGTATGAAAAAATCATCCCTAAGAAAAAAACCACAGAAAAAATGCCGGGTATAGAAGAAAAACATGAGACCATTTCTTCAGATGATGTTATCCTTAAAAAAGAGCCTTATGTCGAGACAAAGTCAAGAATCGAAATTCAACAAGGAAGTCATGATGCAATTGATTCTGATAAGGAGTTCGGGGAAGTGGATTATGCTATCCTGAAGGCTATTGCTTATGGATTCAAGACCATTAACCATATCTCGAAAGCGCTCCAGATAAGGACAATGGTGGTTGAGAAACATGTTTACAAGCTAATGAAAGAAGGGGATATAAAATATTTTCAAAATTGCGTGCTTACATCGATTGGTAAATCTGCTATCGAAAGCTTTGAGCAAAAGAATCCAGAAGTATGCAGACCTATCGATGACTATATCGCATCCATTATCGAAAATGAAAAAGAGAAGAAAATTTATTTCCAAAAAATTTTGGATATGGCCTTACTAATTTCAACAATCATTCTAATTCTATTAATAATTTATTATAGCATACTTTCATAAGTTATTTCTTTGACAACTTCGGGATTTCGCTCCGTATGGCTGTCCTTCAAATCTTTACGCCATTAGGCGAGCAACCCTGCCGGGGGGACATCCCTTAAGATGGCAGTCTTGCACCATGAATCTATTACTTCACGTACAGCAGACCTTTTCCATTTACTATGACATCCCCCGTATATTTCCTGTAAGTGGCGCCGTCCACGGCCTCCGTGCCTTCAAGCTTGAAAACAGGCATCATCTCATCAACGGCACCGTTGACTATTATTGTACCTTTCACCATCTCGCTCCCCGGCCTGCTGGTATTACCTTCGATCACGATCTTGCCGCCGTTGTTGCTCAATCCGGCAAGTATCCCTGCGTTGCCTTTCACAACGATCTCCCCACCGCACATATGCTCGCCCACGAAGTCAAGTGTATTCCCCAGAACTGTGATCTTACCTCCTCGCATACCACATTTTTCTCCGCGGTATCCAGCTCCAAGATAATAAGCGGCATCACCTTCGATAATGATCTCCCCGCCTTTCATCTCCCTGCCTGCCCAGGAATCCACATTTCCAGATACGGATATTTTTCCGCCGCTCATCTTTGAGCCAAGGTGCATATCCACGTTCCCTTTTATCATTATCAACCCGGCTGTCATTCCTTCGCCTATCCTTTTAACACGCGAGAAATCGCCTTCCATGACGATTTTCGTATCCGCCGCAGCTCCTGCTCCGTTCACCCTGATCAAGAAAAGCTCACCGAGCATGGTCTTTTGATTTCCCATCCAGGCCTCCAGCGACTGGATCTCTTTTTCTGTCTTTCCCGAGAACTTATCCGGAGAAACGTTTTCAGCCTCCACGGATATCTCGAATTTCATTTTGGGCTTTATGAAAACTTCCTGCATCAGCTCACCTCCGCCATAACAGGCATTACACCCGCTTTCACCACTCTCGGATGGGTGACATACGCATCTTGCACCATATAGTTGGCAAGCTGTATAGAGTAATAGTTCCTGAATTTCAGACGGAGGTCTTTCATGACCTCGTCCATGTGCTGCTCGGGAACCCCCGCATCCACCCAGAAAGTCCTGCCCGCGGGCGTTGCAACTATCTGCCCGTCTTTAACCACTACCTCGCCGCCTTTGATTGTGTAAGCCGCGGATTGGAGGGCACTTTTCACCTTCGCATGTTCCACTGATGGGTCTATCTGGTCAGGCTTAATGTCATATATTGAAATATCAGCATCCGCCCCAGCTCCCAGATGACCTTTTGTATCAAGCAGCCCGAGCACTTTCGCAGGGCCTGCCCTTGTCATTATCGCTATCTCGCTCCAGTCAAGTTCCCGATCAATTCCCGGTATCTTAGTCCGTTTATGGACCGCTTCATGCAGGGTCTTGATCTCTTCCTGCCGCTTCCTATTGCTCATGAGAAGGGCCATGACCTCGGGATAGTTCACGAACGGGCCGCCATTCGGATGGTCAGTGGTCATCAACACTTTGTATGGATCTTTTGTGAGGAGAGCCAGCTCAAGCCCTATCGCCCACATTATGGCATGAATAGAGACCTGCTTGGCATAGAAGATGGGCACAACGCCAGATGCATCTTCAAGTTCTACATCCCCGTTACCCCATTTTTCATGCAATAATTTTGCGTTGGCGTACTGCACCGGGCCATCAGCCGTCATAGTGGTCGCGCTGCCAAAGATAAGCTGACCCATATCGCTAGTCACGTTCTCGCTGTTATTGAGGAAATTTGCGATTTCATCTGCTTTGGATTCGAAGTCTCCCCAATTCGTACCTCCCCATGCGTTGAATGTAAGATGGGTCACATGAAGAACCTGCCTATCCTTGCTGGGTTTCACCTGTTTTGCAAGCTCCATGCTGGCAAGAGTTGTCTTGTAATTCCCAGGTTTTCCCAGGTTGTTGCAATGAAGATGCACGGAATGCGGAAGCCCCAGCATTTCATTGGCTTTCATTAATGACACGATAATTTCTCTTGGCGTGACTTCAAAATTTGGGACGACGTCATCAAGACCTGTCACGTTCTTGCCGAATCCCCACATCTCGCCGCCGCCGGGGTTCACGACCTTTACGCCGAAGCCTCTGGAAGCAAGCAATCCCCACGCCACATACGCTGCCAGCTTATCCATATTTTTCTCGCGAACATAGTCCATCGTGGGCCAGTTGCTCCCGAAAAGCGTGAGGGCACCCTTGTCGATGATGGGTATCTCCTCAAGTTCCTCATGTGTGTGGCGTGCTTTCATTATCGCCTGGGCCGCCTCAAAGACAGTTGTATAACCCATCTGGGCGTAGCGGTACCCCATAGCATAAACATTCGGGACCGTGTAACCTGTGTACGGTCTTGTTATTTTTGTCCTTGGTTTTATTCCCGACCGTGTATCTTCGGGACGCATTACTCTTCCCACGTTCACTTTTGCGCCAGCTATGTGGGAATGGGCATCGACTCCGCCCGCCATTACAAGCCTGCCGCCTGCATCTAACAAAGACGCCCTGCTGCTGACCTTGTCTACGATTTTTCCATCTTTGATCGGGATATCCGTTTTGTCGCCTTTGATTCCATTGACCGGGTCAAATAACGCCCCGTTCTTTATTAGAAGCTCCATGTTACTCACCCCTTAATTCTCTGACACGTTCGTGTATTCTTTCAAGTACCTCAAGATCTGTTGGATGTGTTGGTTCTATCATCTTCCTGTAACGCAAAGAAACCCCATCCATCCTGTAAGCCGTGCCCTCTACCTCAACGCCGCATATGGCCGTTGGTATCACCACATTGGAGATCTCTGTGGTGGGATTCCAGTAAGGATCAATCTGCACCACAGGTATCTTCGCAAGGTGGCGGACCGAGTTTGCCGGGAAATGAGCTCCTGCGTCCCCCGCAATGATCATTGCTGCATCTACTTCTTTCCTGTAAAGGACATCGTTGGAGGCTGTCTCGCCAGGGTTGTAGTACGGTGCCCCGCGCGAGAAATCCACCGCAGTGGCATAACCTGTTTCCCAGGTACAGACCTGCCCGAAGCCAGTTACATTATAATGTCCTCGCATCGGCATGATAACGTATTTTGTAAATGAGTTCAATTCAAATGTGAGAGAAATGGCGTTATCGATATTCTTATACCTGGACGCACTCTGGGTGAGACCCATGCCGAAAAAGATCGCGCCGAACTTCGCTGCTTTCAATGTCTCCACAAGTTTTGCGAGCTGTTCTTTCGGCACACCTCCGACCGACTCCGGGACTACGTCTGTGTGTCCTGATAGTATCGCACGGAGAGCCGAAACCACCAGATAATCGCTGCCCTGCTGCACCTGAATATATTCATCGGCTACATTTGCAGTATCGGTCTTTCGCACATCCACAACGATTATTTTGCGCCCCTTTCTTCCTTTATCCGAGAAAAATCCCCTGGCGAAAACGGAATAGCGTCCCATATGTCTTGGATGGGCGTGTACGGGGTTGCTCCCCCAGAATACAACAACATCGGCCCGGTTCTTTATCTGGCCAAGAGTGGAAGTCGGTAGGCCCTTCTCATGGACTGCGAGCGTTGAAGGGCCATGACAAACAGTAGCTGTGTTATCTATGATTGCGCCCAGATCCTCGGCAAGAAGGATACCTTTTTTATGAACCTCACATAGCGTCGACGCCCAGCCATACATCAGAGGTCTTTTTGATTTGGCAAATATCCTGGCTGCCGCATCGATCGCCTCTTCGTACGAGACTTCCTTGAAATCGCTGTTTTTGTCGGACCGCATCATTGGCGCTTTTATCCTGTGATGCCCCATTATTTTTGCAGCACCGAGCTTGCAGGCGTGTTTTGCCTCTATTATCTTATTATCCTCCACCACAATCGTGATATCGTCGCACGTGCAGCCGCAAAATGGGCAAAGGGCATCGGTTATTACTGTCGTCATTGCTTATACCTCGCAATCAGTTCTTTCATTAAAAGTATTTTCTTATCCTTACACTCTATATCTGCCGGAATACCCTTGAATCCTGGCATCCCGCAGCCCTTAGTATCAGGGTCAACCACTGCGTTTGCCCACGGGCCCATTGGGATGAATGCCAGTCCATCGGGATTGCCGTTGTTTTCCTTCAATTTCACCACTACATCCCCATGGGCTGTCTTAACCCTTACATGTTCCCCGGATTTTCCTAAAAGTGCCAAATCCTTGGAATTCAACTCACAATAAGCCGTGGCTTCAAGATAATCAGAAGAGGTTTTGTTTTCAAGATTTGCTCCCTGATTGATTGTTCTTCCTGTTATCAAAGTTACCTTTAATGTCATCTGAACCCTCTTTTTTAATGTTATGTTTGTTAATTACCTTCCTTGTTTAAAAAGTATGTGATTTTGTTCGATTTGATAAGAATACAAAAAAAAGAGATAAATCAAACGCTAATCCGAATTAGCAAGACAAAAAATGATAAACAAAAATGTTCAGAATTTTGCTTCGACTGGCACCTGGACAGGTTCGAACTCAGCCTTTGGTTCCAGTGTGAGGTCAATTTCCGGCAATATGTCCACATAGTTGACAAGTTCGTGGAATATTTCGTGTCTTGGACTAACGATTATAACATGTGCCGGCGGATGGATTTTCCGAAGCCTCCCTATCGCAGCGCTTGCTTCCTCATTCAAAGGCACTATGGATGCCGCTTCGCAGCATGACCTCAATGGGCTTTTCATGACATGGACAAGGATATTGTCCGCAAAAGCAGGTTCAAGTCTTCGTGCCTTATCTGCAAAAGTCAAACGGGCATATCGAACTAGGTCGCACAAAGCTGTTTTGACTTTTGACATCTCATCAGCTCTTACAACAGCTAATGAATTAATCGTTTTTTCCCCCTGTTTTTTAAATTGTTCCATTTTTTATCAACTTACATACAGGTTATCATCGATATATATAATAGTACTACTATGGTGCTACTACTTTGTTATTATGCTATGTTCTTTAAAATCACACATGCAATCGCACGATTTATATCATGCCTGCATAGTATAGCCGTTAATGAAACGGGAATACCTCAGTTATTTTCCTAAGAGCTCTCCTTATCCGAACCAGCTGGAAGCCATGGACGCTATCCATGAAGCTCTCATAAAAAAGCATATCGTCCTGTTCGAGGGAGCGTGCGGGACAGGAAAAACCCTGAGCGCCCTTGCTCCGTCTCTCCATGTGGCCACGCAGGAGAAGAAAACAGTAGTCATTGTCACAAATGTCCATCAACAAATGGCCCAGTTCATAGAAGAGGCAAGGGAGATACATAAACAAAAAAATATCAAAGCAATTGTCCTGAAAGGTAAAATGCTGATGTGTCCGAAACCGAATATGGATTATGACTCGTGCAGCCTGCTAAGGGATAATACCTACAAATTGCTTGAGCAGGAAAAAGATTCTGCACAATTGAAGAACGAAATAAGGTCGGTCAAAGACAAGCAAAAGAGGCTTAAAGACACGGGTCTGATAGAACTTCAGCGGGAACTTAGCAGGGAATCAGACAAATATGAAAGGCAGATGCATGAATTGCAGAAAAATTCATGTGACAAGCTCCTTCAAATACTCAAAAATGATAATGATGATTTTCGCAGATGGTTATTCTCAGGAGTAAGGACGCCTGAAGAGGTCGCAGAATGGGCTTTGTCAAATAACAGCTGCGGATATGAATTGTTGAAAAGGTTCATGAAGGAAGCTGATCTTCTTATATGTAATTACCATCACCTGTTAAGCGAAGATATACGCACCAATGTTCTGGGGTGGATGGATAAGGGCCTCAAAGACACCATAGTGATCTTTGATGAAGCCCACAATTTAGAATCCGCCGCTCGATCGCATTCATCAATGACACTCACGGAAATTGCCATTAACAGGGCGCTTGATGAGGTCGAAGCGGATAAAGACATTTTGCCATTACAGGAAGTTGAGACTTTCCTGCGAGTTCTACTTGATACGTTAAGAGCCACCTACAATATGAGGTTCAAATTTGGAGAACGCGAAAGGGTGGGCAGCGAATGGTATGACCTGAGGATAGCTGACCCCGAGGAACGTGTAGATTTATTCAGGATCAAGCTTTTGAAGGCACTGGAGAGCGCGGGCGTCAAAAAGCCGGAAGAAGCAATAGAAAATTTAAGGAGCCTGGGGTTAAAGATCGATCAGTCCTATGAAAAACAATTTATAGAGGGAAAAAGTCCGGTAAAAAAAATATCCAGCAGTCTGGTCGCTGCAACCTTCCTTTCAAATTACATGAAATTCTCAAACGACAGGGCCTATTACCCTATCCTCAGCGTCAGGCGGCAGAGCAATGAGATCTATGGGCGGCTTGAATTATTCACTTGCATTCCGAAAAATGTCACTGCACCCCTATTTGATGCCGTCCATGCAGCTGTGCTAATGTCGGCCACGCTTGCACCTTTTGAGACCATCAAAGCAACGCTCGGGATTGCGCGAGAGACATGTGAATTGTCTTTCGGCCTCACCTTCCCGAAAGAGAAACGTCTTACGATTGCGGTATCAGTCCCTCCTCTTTTTGCAAAGGACAGGGACAATCCCCAGACAAAGGAGATCGTCACGCGGGTTTTGAACGATATAATAGAGCAGTCTGACGGGAACGTATTGATCTTCTTTCCCAGCTTCAATGAGGCCAGCCAGTATAAGAACAGGATAAAATGCAATGTCCCGGTATTCCTGGACGAAGTTGGTGTGTCTGCCCAGGCTATCAGGGATGAGTTCTTCAAAATTGGAGAAAGCGGCAAGAAGGCTGTGCTTATTTCTTATATGTGGGGAACGCTAACGGAAGGAGTGGATTACAAGGATGGGAGAGGAAGAACCGTGGTGATAGTGGGCGTTGGCTACCCTGCCCTGAATGACAGGACACGCGCGGTAGAATCGGCATACGAAGCAGAATTCGGGCACGGCTGGGATTATGCCATCGAGATACCTACGATAAGGAAAGTAAGGCAGGCGCTGGGAAGGGTCGTCCGTTCTCCGGATGATTATGGTGTCAGAGTGCTTCTGGATGGGCGATACTTATCCTCGTCAGTAAAGCGCTGGGGAAAATATTCAGTGTTCAATATTTTTCCGGAACAAGAGCGTGGTGAGATCATTGATGTTGCGCCAGAGCGCGTCAAGTATTCTCTAATGAACTTTTTTAATGATGTCAGGAAAAATAGGGCGCAAGATTTGAAAATTTAGCGCAAAGAAATGTTTCCAGGACTTTTTTTTCAGAATGATTTTGGCTCAGATCATCCTGGATCTCGCGCAATTTTCGAAATTCTTGCCATGCTTCAATCATGCTGAACATATTTCCGGTTGACATCTTTTTTACCTATTCTGTTATCAAAAACTATTAATCATGAAATACATAAATTATTAAATACAAAATTTCCTTTGCTCCACGGGAAAAGGGGGCATTGATATCAGTAGCAGCGCCGAAAATTTCAAAAGATGGAATTAATATAAATCTGTAATACGACTTACAAATAAGAGGAGGTGAAAAACAATGGTTGGACTGGAAAGCTCAATGGACCAGGCTGAAGCTGCCAAGAAGGTCAAAAAGCCGGAAGTTGACGAAGCCGAAAGGGAGAGACAGGCAAAGTTCTATGAACAATTGAGAAGCCGCTCCGCGCCGCAGCCAGAAGCATAATATTGAAGACCGGGAGCTTCAATTAATACGAGGACCAGTACAATAGGCGTGTGAAGGAGGTTGTCGGGGTTGATGATAAAATATGATATAGCCATTCCATCGTGACCTTTTCCATACGTCTATTGACCGTATTTTTTAATCTGGCAACCAGATTATACAATACTTTAATATCAAAGTAAATAACATCATACATAATCATGATTTAGGAGGTAAGAATCATGTGCAGCACATATACGCCATTCTCGTTGATGCCTGAAGACCTTGAAAGGATGGCAAAAGAAAGCGGGATGTTCTGGTGCAGGTCATGCAAGAAGACGTTCATGAAGAAAGGCGCAACCGAATGCCCGAACTGCGGGTCAAAGGAAATAAAACCAAGGGCAGCTTAAATATCGCAGATACGGAAATTATTTATTCAGTATTGCTGCAGATTATATTCTTTGCTATCAGCCCATTCAAAAAGTTCCTGCATTTAGAATCCGCTTCAGGAAATGACATTTGATATTTTCCTTTTATGAATCCTATTATTTCAGATAATTTATGTTCACCATCGCATCTGTCAAGTACATCTCTTGCAAAATCAGTAACAGTAAAAATCCTGTTATTGTCGGTATCGAACAATACATTCGTTCTTTCTCTTTGCATCTTGTTCTTCAATCCGTTTCCTGACATCATCGCATGGATTAGTTGTGCCAGATTGAAATTGAACCTTCCAGCAAAAACACCCTCCCCGAGAAAAGGATAATACTCATTGTTTGCAGGATCGATATATGTGGGCTTATTCTTTAATTGTTTCTTATGGGCTTTTTCGATCAGGAAAGACAGATCCGGGGCTTTATCCCTTGACTTCTTGTAATGGGAAATATATAGAAAAAGATGCTCCCGGTCGAGATTGCTCCATATAGGAAAATCCCCGTACCTCATGGAAAGTTTGCTGTAGAATTCCTTTATGATCTCATCCGTTTCCTTCTTAGACAGCCCGCTTTTGATTTCATAATCAAACCATAATGAGAGATCAATACTGTCATCCTGGACTACTTTGGTAACCTCAAAAGCTGTCGGGTTTTCATAAAC
This sequence comes from Candidatus Methanoperedens sp., assembly GCA_027460535.1. Taxonomy (NCBI): domain Archaea; kingdom Methanobacteriati; phylum Methanobacteriota; class Methanomicrobia; order Methanosarcinales; family Candidatus Methanoperedentaceae; genus Candidatus Methanoperedens; species Candidatus Methanoperedens sp. Next base: position 36,437 of record JAPZAR010000010.1, on the reverse strand, counting down.
CTTTGAGTGCCTGGTAAGCTGGAAACTACCGAATGACATTGAACGGATTACTTCATTGTTCTCTAAAATAAAATCCATTGTTTCCTTTGCTTCATCCCTGGTCTCAGTGGGAAATCCGAATATCAAAAAAAGGTGCGTCCAGATACCTGCATCTGTACTGTATTTGCAGATTTTTAAGACATTTTCCTTTTTTATTCCCTTATCCATGCATGTCAGAATCCGTTCATTTGCAGACTCCAGCCCAAAATAGATCATCTTACACCCTGCACTGGCAAGTTTTCTGCCCAGTTCGGGAGAAAACGCTGATTCAAATCTCGAATCGGCTAACCACGATATTTCCAGGGAACTTTCAATTAATTTATCAGATAATGCTTTAACCAATTTTGGGGCAAGGCCCTCATCCTGGAATGTAAAAAACCCGGTCTTATATTTTGTCTTTAAGTTATCCAGGTCTTTGTAAAGCAGATCAACATCCCTTGGCCTGTATTTCCCTGAATAACCATAGCCGTGGTCGCAAAAAGTGCACCGCCTCCAATAGCATCCCCTTGAAGAAAGTACAGGAAGGATAAGTTCCGGTGAAAAATACCGGTCCAGAGGGAAACCATCAAAGCATGGAGTTGGCAATTGATCGATGTCTTCCCCCTGTGAATTTAATTCATTGACCCTGATTTCAGAACCATTCCTGTAAATGAGATTGGTGATGGAATTTATATCGAATTCGTTCTTTAAATATGAAATCAGATTCAATAAAGCAGTCTCACCTTCATGGACGATTACGCTGTCAAAAACTGAAAAAAGTTCTTTATTATGGCTGATCTCAGGGATGAGACGCGTAAAAACACTGCCTCCAATGTTTATATGAACATTCCCGTCGGATTTCTTAATCAGATTGGCAAGCGTCAATCCTGGGATCAGTTGGCTTGTATTAATAATGGAAATGCCTATTAAATCGGGTTTGTTTCTCAGGATATCAGCGACCGTGTTTTTCTTAAAATAGTCTATAAAGAGATTCTCTTCATCATCATTTATTGCTGATAGCACGTCATTGCTCGAACGGCATGAGTAACGCATGTCATAAGAATGAAAGGTCAGGTTCGTGGGATAGTAAGCGGAAGATGCAAGCTTGAGGCCAAGTTCAAGAACCTTGAATGCCCTGAATAATTCATCGATCTCGTAAAAACCCTCTTTATCCTTCAATAGTTTTTTTGCTTCGTCCACCTCATCAATAATGCTCTCACCAAAAAGTATAGAGCTGCTCAAGGCTGCGTATTGCCTCTGGAGTTCAGGGGGTAACTCTTCTTTAGATTCAATATCCTGGAATTTAGAATAGGCCTTCTCATAAAATTCACGCATGCCCTTTTTACTCAACAGGTCATCAAAGAATGCTATATTGATATCCGCCTGTTCAACGTTACAATTATTGGATTTCAGGAAAGCTGTGAGAGATGGAAGACTTAAATAAGGCTGGGTAGGAATCCATTGTGGAGGAAATAATAATTTTGTAAGCATAATGCACCATAAGCTTTATGTGACTTAATAAAGATTTCATATCAAAAGTGATTACTATGGAAAAAACTAAATCCAAATACGTTGGAGATGAATTCGAAGAAGAGACAAAAGAAAATGTTAGTCCGGAAGAAAAAGCCCTTGAAGGCATGTATGACCTGGTTCTGCCACCGGGATTGCCGCATAAAGTGATCATTGAAGCCGTGGATAAATTCAATCTGGAAATTGCCCATCGGAAATGCGCAGTTAAAACAATAGATGTAGACCCGGAAAATCTACTTGTGCTGCGAGGTGAATTGGAAGCGGTGAATAATGCGCATGACTACATCTATCAAAAATTAAGTGAAAAGTATAATTACAAGAAATCGTAAGATTACTTATAATATTTATTTTTGTATCAAATTATTCAATAAGGAGTAGGGGTTTATCCCCTCTTTCCCTTTAGAACAGGCGCTCTCTACCGATAGGTCTGGTATAGCCCGTTCCACCACAGTTTGTGCATGGAATTCCTTTCATCAAGTAACCTCTGCCCTTGCACCACTGGCATTTTCTTGATGAATCTACGACTTCTACCTTTCCTTTTCCGCCGCAAACAATGCATGTCTTGCCTTCCTGCTTTCCTGTCCCGTCACAGTACATGCATGTTACTAAACCGGGTACTTTCGGCGCTCGTTTCTTTTCTACTTTTGCTTCCGCCATTTTAAATCACACCACTATGAACATCAAAGCATAACTTATATTTTTCCTTTTTATCTCGAATATCCCAAAAAAAATAAGAAAAAGTAGGCATGAAGCCTACTTATGGATTTACTTTGCTGGGATAACGAATGCTCTCTCACCGGCGCAGCGGTCCCACTCTCTGAGTGCCGCCTTGCCGAATGCTCCTCTTGGATCCGCGAAGTCAAAGTTGACCAGGTCATCTGCGAAGCAGGTCTTGACTAACGGGTTCACAACGAAGGCATCTGTGCCAGCGTGTGCTGCTGCGACTACGGCGGTGTATCCACCCTGGTGACCTACGTTCATAGCGTAGTTCGGGTAGTTTGCACCTCTGCATTCGCCTATGCAGCCTTCATCTGAGCCGATCGAGAACACGTTGGTGGCACCGCACTGATCCTGCAGATCGTATCCGTAGAATCCAAGTCTGCCCCATGCCTCTTTGTGGAGGTACATGGAGAGATACCATGCGGATAGACCGGCATTGCTGTGTCCGGTTGCCGCTGCTGCTGTAGTACCGGCTGCGAGAGCAAGTACTGTAGCGCGCTGCGAGCCTCCGAAGTGGTCCTCGAGTGTTGTCGGGTACTTCTCATACGATTCAATACCGTAGAGGGTTACCTCTGTGCCGATGTCTTTGACAACTTCGATTGTGGCTTTGGCCTTTCTTGGTCCACCGTATTTCTTATCTGCGTATTCTTTGCCCCAATAGCAGTAGTCATCCAGGATATCATTGGTGTATGCTGGTGTTGCATACATTGTGAATCCGACACCGCCTGACATGTAGCCGCCGAGCCATATCTGGTCATACAGCATGGTTGCTGCGCTTGCTACCTGTAAGACAACATTTACCGGGTCCTCTGGTGTTTTCCTGTTGGTCTGAACGATATCTGCCATATGACCGAAGGATAATCCTCCGGGCTCATTTGGTCCCCTGGCTCTGCGGGCCGGGATCATATCACCCATTTCAACAAGTCCAGCGTGCTTTGCTGTGAATGCAAGTTCACCGACTGCTGCTTCACCGGCGCACATATGATATGCGCTGATAAAGGTCATACCGACCTGCATTGCCATCCAGCGGCTTGTGCCTGGTCCGTCCTCAGTCCTTGTGACTATGGTCGGGATGTGCACTGCCTGCCAGGAGGTCTTGCCCATTGCTGCCTTAACTTGTTTTGCCTGGTTTGCCGGGAATTCGTTGTCGATATTGATAACGAACTGCTTGTCGATTTCATCCTGGAGGGATTCGTCGCCTGTGAATACTTTCACATAGCAGTCATCAACCAGTGCCGGGTGTGTCTCGACCATGTGTTCCTGAACGATTGCTGCGCCAGGCATTGCATGGTTTAAGACTTCGAGGTAGTAGTTGATGGTCTCGGGGGTAACTTCTTTGCCCAATCTCTTCTCAAGAGTCTCATGTGCGAGGTCAAGTCCTACCACACATGTTCTCCTGATATCGTCCCATTCCTGCTGCATTGCAGCATTGTTGACGAAGTGTAGATCGTCACCATCGCATACGATATCTGTTCCAGATATTGTATACGGGGTCAACTGTCTCTGACCCATTGGGATACCGGCAAGATGCAACTTTGGATCATATGCCTGTAATCCTCTCTTCTTGGTGATTGCCGCTCCGCACTTTGTCATTTCTACCTTTCTTGGGTTCTGTGTATATCCCAATCTGAGGTATTTGGTCTTCTTATCTGTTATTTTGTTCTTTGCAGTGGAGCCGCACTTGTTGGATCCCCATTCTTTTGCGTACTTTGTTTCCATTGCTTTCTTAAATTTTGGATCTGCCATTTTGAATCACCTCACGCCTTTGGCTGGAAGCCATATTTGGTTCTTAACTCCCAGACTCTCTGCACATGTTCGACGACTTCTTTGTCGCTTCTGAAGGGTACATTGTCCACTCTATATATGGTGGTTCTCTTGGCAGCTTCGGACTCGCTCATTGGTTTCCCAAGGTTGACCTTCCTGTCAATTGGTACGCCGACCTGGTCCTTGTCCATTACCATTACGCCGCCTTCGAGTCTGCGCCTGTCCAGCATATCGAACATTACGCCGTCTTCCTGAAGTCTGAGGGAGTGTCCGTGAACTGTACAGCCTCTTAGACCTGCAAGACCCCAGTCAGTCATTTCGGTCTCTGCCTGTCTCTTGGTATACTCTTCAAGATCTCTCTCTCTCATTTCATTGACCTGTCTGCCTGACAGGGTACCTGGGTCAACTCCTCTGAAGTTGATCGCTGCATGATACGATCTCCAGTATGGGGTTGATGGCGCATTGTACATCGAGTCAGAGAACTGTGAGTATCTGACCCTGTCGCCTGCTGCTGCACCTGGGGTTGGTTCAACAACCTCTCTTACTGGATCATCCGGCTCTCCCATTTCCGCAAGTGGTGGATGGGTGCTTGGATAGTCCGAGCCGGGCGCTCTGTGTCCGAGAAGTGCGGTTAAGTCCTCATCTGATATATCGCGCAGTTTCTCAACATCATCTGACATGTGTTTTCTTCTATTCTTTGCAACTGAGGTATTGCCTGGGTAGTATTGTGGTTTATAAGCCATATTTTTTCCTCCTTATTTTGGTTGAATCGGTTCCTTCTGCTCTTCCAAAGATAAACTCAAGGTTTTTCCTCTGTGTCAATTACACAAAGATTGCTTTCCGCATTTGCATGTGGGTCTATCAAGCCCAGTAAGCGTTCATCCTCAAGATTGATACTCTCGTCAGTCCTGCTCCTGAACCCATACTTGCCGTAATCAGTCAAAGTCGGTTTCCTCTTCATGAAGTGCCCGCGCTTGAATTCAAACGAGAAGGGAAACGCTCGCTCACACGCTTTTCTGACCCCCTCTACAGCACTTTCATCTTCAACTTCGACTAATATCTCTCCCACTATAATATGCAATTCCAATGCACATTCCCCTACATGGATTATTTTCCTTTCGGGATGGTTTACGTCTGTACCTGTACCGGGTCCACTTGTGACCTTTCTTGGCAGATTTTTGCCATTTATGAGCATTCTTATTACACCCTTGACCTGATCGATCTCATTCAAGGCTCTCTCAGCGGTCTCTGGCAGTAATAATCGTTTTGGAAATACCTTTACCTGGATGGGTTTATCCGTGACTGAAGCAGTTTTTACCATTCAATTCTCCGAATTTATACGGCCCCCGCTACAGCCTTGATCGGCTCTCTGAATTCATCGACTGAGCTGAAGACATCTCCTACGAGCTGAGAGGTCTTTGCCGGGCTGTAGATCTGCACACCTGCGTCAAGAGCAACTGCTGCTGCTACGCATGGTACTGCAAGACCCTTTGAGTGTCTGGTAACGACGTGATTGCCGTTGAAGACTCCAGGTCCTCCGCCTCCGTATATGGAGTGTGAGAAGAAGGAGAATCCGACCGCTGCACCCTCTACCTTACCAAAGTCGCAACCTGGCAGTGAGGTCTCTTTCTCAATGAGGTCGTTGAAATACAGCAATACTGCTGATACTGACTGTGGGGCCCTCATTGCACCGCAGTTGATAAGTGTTGCAACCATTGTGCCTGCTGCACAATATGCATTCCACTTTCCGACATCATTGGTCTTGTAGGTTGTATAGCCAGATGCAAATTTCTTATCTGCGCTGATAACCTTATCTGCAATTGCCTTTTCGACGCATGCATGCACAGCTGTACCGATGGTACCTGTCTTGCCCAGGGCTTTTACAGTTCCATATACCATGTTGTTTGCATTCAAGCCCTGGTGTGAGAATGCCAGTAATCTATGTCTTTCCTGGATACCGATTGCGTCTCCCATTTCGAAGACACCGGTGTTCTCAAGGATCGAGCAAAGAGCTGCTGTGTTCATAGCATTGAACTTACAGGTTGCTGCAAGGTGGTTTGCCATGACGTTTCTGAGCGTATAACCAAAGCCTTCATCTTTCTGTGGGATTTCGACGATGGACTTTACGTTTCCGCCGACCATATCAAGGGTCTGCGGGTACTGTCCCCAGACTGCGGACTTGATGGTTGGTGCATCGAACATTCCGATATTGAACTGGGTTATGATAGCCTGTGTTACTGCTGATGCTGAGCAGGTCAGTGATGATACATACTCTGCTGCTACATCGATCCTCTGGGAAGGCACCTGAACAATGAGCTGTTTTCCACCGTTCAAGGATTCTACATTGGTGTCGTCGCCGTTCTCTACCTTTATCATGTCGGCAACTGCACTCTGGATCTTCGCTGCATTCTTTACAATGTCCAATTTCATTTCTCTTCCGGGAATCTTTCTGCCCTTGCCACCAATTGCTGAGGTTGCTAAGGTTTTCTCGATTCCTGCTAAGTCAACGGCTGCTGTTCGCTTTATACCGGTGACTATTTTCTTAATAGCGGCATTCTTCATTGGGCTTATGGCACTTAGGTCCACGCCTGATTGAAGTTTTGCTCCTCTGTCGCTATATAGGTCTATTGTGTCAGCCACGTTTATTTACCTCCTATTTTTTGTTTCCCAAGAAATTGATCACTTGGTAGCGACACAACAAGAGCGAAGAACAACATTCAGAGTATAGAACTCAAAAAAAGATACTTCAGTCCTATTTAACTCCAGAATATTGTTTTTTATTGCATCGTTCTACCATTACAATCCCTTGTATCCCATACCTATTCACTTAAAGTACTTAAAGTTTGCGAATCAATCATGATAATACGTTATAAACTAAATCAAGGCGACGCCTCATGCTTTTTGCTCTTCGGTTGTAACTTTTAATATATATTTAACCGCCGCTCTCCAAGCTGACGTCACTCATTTCCGCTTTAGAGGCTTCCTTATGCTTTTCCAACGTTTCACTTATTTCTTCACGAGTGAATTCTTTTTCCAGGAGTTCTTTATCTTCAATTCTCCTTACAGTTTCCAGGACTTCGGTTTTATAATAGAGGTTGGTCTTGTCGATAAGAGCCCACGTCCCGTCCTTATCAGACATTATTTCAGTAACAGTGCCTTTTGTCCCTGTTGCACTGTAGAGCACAACGCTTCCCACCTGCAAAGGGCTCCCGGTTGAGTCAAATGCCTCTATTTCACTCATCTCCACCTAATAGACATTATTTCCTATTAATATTTACGGTCGCTATAGGGTAAGAACGTGGTCACATCCCGTATATTTCTTCAAACAACAATCCGTAATCCTGAGGTCTTGTTAAAAACTCAAGTTTCCTGATATCCCTCACAAGCCCGTACATCTCCTTATTTCTTGTAAATCCCAGTTCCTTTAAATTTGTGGGGCCAAAAAAACGTATCTCTGGCACATGATCATAACGGGGGTTCTTAATCATCCCCTGTTGAAGCTGATAATATGCTCCACCCCCCTTCTCCTTCATCGGTGAATATATCGATTCAAAATCCGTAGCAACCCAGTTAGCCATTTTAAGTATTCTGTTCGATGCATTGATAGTAAGATGGCCGTAACCCGGAGGGATAACAACTTTATCCCCCTGTTTTGCTCTTATCATTATAACATCTTTTATTTTATCATCTTCTGATCTCTGCATCATATAATTTGCTTCCCCGCTCAAGACTTCATATATTTCTGGAAATGTTATATCGGTCCCTGGTACTATTGGATGATAATGCCCAGCCGTTTTCACGAATTCGCATCCCAACATCCGCGGCGGAATGACCGTAATATCATACCTCAGTCCATGTTCTCTCATTGTTATCGCATCATTTTTACTCAGTGACAACTCGCGATACATGTAATATAATTCAAAATCGTTCGCCCTGGAAAGCCATTCCTTATCGTAAATGACGTCTTTCATTTCAAACAGCATTCTTACTGTGGGCCTGACCTTCTTTATCCCGTATTCCAGAATGGTTTCCATCGCACACTAATTAGGTATTGCAATATTTATATTATGTCATTACAATACGGGTTATCCAGTATGCAGGAACGAGGTTATTCTATCGGGATAAAAAGAGAAAATGTTGCCAACTGAGATCAATATCACCCCTATCCAGAATATTGAAATATGGAGATAGCTTTCTCTCAGGCCCACAAAATCAAGGATCAGTATGACAAGCCCAAGATGCAGGAGCGCTGATCCCAGCCTGCCGATATACCTTTGTTTTTCAATCCTGATCACCTTGCTTCTTTTAAGGGTTAACGCAAGGACAATGAACTGTACCACTGTCATTGTTGCAAGTACGAAAAACAATCCCTTATCAATACCCAGTGAGAAAGTCAAAAAAACTGTAACTCCCATGATTATAACGCTGAATTTTATGAGTACATCCTGCTCGAAAAGCCTTTTCGGTATACAAAGACCCAAAGACAATAGAAGCATAACTAAAAAAGGATATAGATATGAATTCATTTGATTTAGATACTGGTCATATTGAATCGTTTTTGTCCACCCCGGGTTCACTGAGAGGTAATTATAATAAGCAATGCCGTAAACACATACCAACCCTATCGCAAAAAGGATAAGCGTTGTCAGGATGATCAAATAATAGTCGTAATTCTTGAAAAATCTCATGGCTGCACCACCGAGTGTATTCCCGGGACGATATAAGTGAGCAGATACGTAAATATCAATGATGCAAAACAGATTATGCCAAGGCAGGCAGTAACGTTCCACATTTTTGCTTTACCTACATATATGTGAGCATGCAGGTATGCGCTGTAAAGCACCCACATCATGATAGAGCCGCTGATTTTGGGGTCCCACCACCAGGCGCTGTCTTTCCAAGCTTCGACAGCCCATGGATAGCCTATGAGCATTCCCATCGTAAGCAAAATGTAGCCCGGCTTTGCAAACCCGTACGCGATATCATCATATAGCGTGTCACGGCGCAACAGCATGTAAACGCATGCTGCAAAGGTAATTATGAGTGATGCATATGCGATGAACAGCATTGGCGGATGAAGCCACATATAGGTTGAATTATAGTAATATTCTATGCGCCCATAAAGGGTTCCAGCGATTTGAAAGATGCTCACATCTCCTGAAACCTGGCCGGCATACCACGCAGTAATTTCGCTGTTCAGTATCGGTAGAGGGTCTTTAAAAGGATTTGAGAAAAAATAAATTATTATCGAAAAAAGAGCCAATACCAGGCTAAGAAAGGAAATGATGTCTTTCCTTCGGATTGTCATTGCAAAGATCGAGGTCGTCATCGCCCAAAAATACAGTTTTTCAGATTCTATCCACAATGGTATGACAAACCTGCTGTTCTCAACAGGTATCATCTGCCTCAAAATCGCCGGATATTCGATCAAAACAGCAGTGTATATTTGTATGTGGAACCAGATTAGAAAAATAAAACCAAGGACATAGAGAGCGGTGTTAATGTACAGACATTTTACTAAATAATCAGAATATGCCTTTTTTTTCACGAAGTATAGTATGGAAAAAAAAATCTGAAACAAAGACAATATCAAAATATAAGTGATTAGAGGCTGACCTATGAAAGCTAGGTATTCCCTTGCGGCCAGGTATTGTGAAAAACTCATTAAAGTTCAATCTCCACAACTGGTTCACCTTCAACTGTCTCAGGCGCAAGCCAGTCGATAATTTTCATAAGGTCTTTTTCATTATCTGCACATAACTCAACATATATTGAACCCAGGCTCTCCTCTCCGGAAGGAAAATTCAATTTTCCCACGAAAGCGACCTGTTTATTCAATCTAAATTGCGTGGCATTCCCTTCAATGCCCGAAAGAAGAATGTGACGCGCCGTATCGAGCACCTGCTCCTCTCTTAAAAGGCGATGCAGCCGTCTTAGGCTTTCAATGTCCCCCTCGCCGTAAAGACGCGGCGTCCCAAAATCCTGCCGCTGTAATATCACAGGAAATAAATTTGTTATGGCGGTACTAACTTTTTCTTCAATCTCAGTTGGATAGACTAATGCAGAGATCCTTACGATTACGTTCATAAGATCCGGAGCTTTTTTTCTATTTCTTTGCGGAATTTTTGAAGGGATGCGGTATTATTGACACTTACTTCCGCTATTTCGATCGCCTTGTCCAGTCCCCAGCCCTTTTCGCGCTCATCGCGTTTTCTTAATTCCTCAACGCTGCACATATCGTCAGAACGCACACGGGTTTTTACCCTTTCGAACCGCAGTTCGAACGGTGCCTGGATCGCTATAAGGAGAAAATCGCTCCCAAATTCCTTTTTGAAATAATTAATTTCCTCAATATTCCGTGTGCCATCAACCACTACGACAGGAGAGTCATGCGAGCGTATTACAGGAACACAGCGTTTTGCAATTGCATCCATTCCTTCTTCCCTGCGCAACTTTGTCCCCGTTCCGCCAAGGTTCTCGTCTGTGGGAGACAGTCCGCTCTTTGCAGCCTCCTGTCTTACAATATCGCCCATGCTGACTACAGGGATGGATAGGCGCCTTGCTACAGCTGCCGCTTCCGATTTTCCGGAAGCCGGCATGCCGACAAATGCAATAAGTTTCATGGAACGGGTTAATTTGGCTGGTAGATGATAAATGTATCCACCTAATGTTTATATGTAATAAGCCCGAAATATAACCCGTATGGAAGATGCAATGGCAAAAAGTCCTGCTGTGGGCAGCGCAATAAAAAACGATGGCGAGATTGAATTAAAAGAATTGCAGGAGACCGTAGAATCCCTTAAAAACCAGATAAAGGAGATGCATTCGCGATTACTTGAGGCAGCCGTTCTGAATAATAAATATGTTCAAACGATACAGGATTATCAGAAGCAGATTGAGCAGTTGAAGAAACCGCCCCTGTTCATCTGCACCGTAGTGGAACTTTTTGATGATATGGCGCTGTTAAGGCAGCATGGCAGCAATCAGGAAATTATTACAAAAATACCCGATGAAATAAAGCCGGATATGGAAGCAGGAGGACGTGTCGCTGTTACAGGAAATCTTTCAATCGTCAAAGTATTTTCACGATCCGCCGACGTCAGGGCACGCGTGATGGAACTGATAGAAGCCCCGGACGTCGATTACAATATGATAGGCGGCCTGCAGAAGCAGATAGAGGAAGTTATCGAAACCCTTGAGCTTCCCCTAACAAATCCTGAGCTTTTTATTGAAGTTGGGATCGAACCCCCTCATGGCATCCTGCTTTACGGCCCTCCCGGTACAGGAAAAACACTCATTGCCAAAGCCGTGGCGCACAGGGCTAAGGCCACTTTTATCAGGATGAGCGGGACAGAGCTTGTTCAAAAATACATCGGAGAGGGAGCAAGGCTTGTAAGAGATGTATTCGATATTGCACGTGAAAAAGCCCCGAGTATCGTTTTTATTGATGAGATAGATGCCGTTGGAAGCCGGCGAACTTACGACGGCACCACCGGCTCTTCCGAAGTCAACAGGACCATGGTTCAGTTGCTTGCAGAACTCGATGGCTTCGATAAGCGCGGGGATGTTAAAATCGTTGCGGCTACGAACCGCATCGATCTTCTTGATCCGGCACTATTGCGGCCCGGAAGGTTTGACAGGATAATAGAGATACCCCTGCCGAATGCTGAAGGGCGCCTGGAAATATTCAAGATACAATCACGAAATATGAAGCTGGAGGACGTTGACCTGAATGAACTTGTGGAATTGACTGAAGGTTTAAGCGGGGCCGATCTAAAGGCAATCGTCACCGAGGCAGGAATGTTTGTAATCAGGCGAAAAGGTAAAGCCGTCACAATGTCAGACTTCAAGGACGCCTATAACAAGATGATAGTCAAAGAAACAAAAGAAGAAGTTGCAGGGATGTTCGTTTAAACCCTGCACTACGAATTAATCCATTGTTTCGCCAGTGTCTTTCTGGAGAAGCTGGGAAAGAGAATATGCGACTTCTTTTATTTTAATACATTCTTCGGGGGTAGGTTCTTCACCTTTCTTGATTGCTTTGATTCTTTCTGTCGGAATCCCGGAGTATTTGCCTACCTGTTCATAAGTAAGTTTAAATTTATGGAGTAATTCTATCAAATGTCGTTTTGTTGGTGGAAGTCCCATATTGATCACCTCAATAGTAACTTTAATACATGAAACGGGTATATCAAGGTATCTTACGGTGGATTAAAAATGAACGATAAAGATGTTGATGTTGTCCAGATGACCGAAACAGAAATCGGCGGAATCAAAAAGAAATTGAAAAAAATCAAAAGGAAATGCACTGTGGTCCGTGTCGCGCAGGCCAAAGCATGGCGAAATGTCGTGGTCGTGGATATCAAGACAAATAAGAAATATTTCTTTGGGAAGGTTATCAACCCGCCACCAGAGATCAACCAGGGAGATGAATTGTATATAGGCTATGAAGATACGCCCTACGAACTTCCGGGCATCACCCAAAAAATAATACTTATGACCCTGGATGGTCTTCAGCTTGATTGGACCATGGTTTAAGGTTCTACAACAATGGTCCCGTTCAGGTTTTTATTTTCTTTAAGATAAAACATATATGTTCCTGTCTTTTTGAATATATATGTTGCGCGTTTGCCGTATGGCAATGTCCAGGGATCAAAGAGACCTTCACTGCTCACCAGGGTTAGAGTTTCTACTTCATAATTCTCCCAGAGGATTTCATCACCTGGCTTGATTGTCTGGGTAACCGGCATGAAGCCCCTGTAATAATTCAATTTCACCAAAGCCGACTTACCAGTTGATGTATTACCCGTTTGTGTAATTTCAGGGACAGGCGTACTGATAACAGACGAGGGTGTTGCTGTAATTGTTGGCGTTGGAGTGGGTGTTGGGGGTATTGGCACCTGTTTCTGCGATGGCGGGTAAAACGCCCATACCATCCCTGCAAGAACAATTATTGCCAGAGCTATTATCACTATTTTATTAATTTCAAAAGAAGGCCCGGGCTTTGGCTGCGCTTTTGGAGGCTTAATAGCTTTCGGTTTTTCCTCCACCTTTCTTATTTCACTTTTCTCCATCGGGGACGGTTTATAGATTATATCGCTTGCCCCGGTCAAATCCCTGGTCCAATTGCAATTCGGACATATTTGTGCAACAGGATAGTCAATACTGCCGAGGGCCAGTTCTTTAGTGATCGTCTTCGTTATTAAAGTATTACCGCATTTCGGACATTTGTCTTCCATAGATACCCTCGAAATTAAATCCTTTTTTTTAATATATAAATATATCGAATTTACAATACGATTATCAACAGCATTTCATAAAGTATTGAAATGGGGCCCGGGTCGGGATTCGAACCCGAGTCGTAGGATCCACAGTCCCATAGGATGACCAGCTACCCCACCCAGGCACCTTGAATCCCCGTATTTAAATACGGGGTTTAACGATGGGGTATCCCCGTTAATGTATCTGAAAAGGATAAATGTTTTGTTCCAGAACGCCGTGAAACAAAGCAAATGCTTTGCTAAAAAATCGTTTCGGAAACAGCCAGGGCTTTCTCCCGTTTAGCAGGATACACCTTGATCTTGATCTCAGCCGCTATAGTATCTGTTGTTGTAGCCAATTGTACTTTCCCATTATATGCAGCCTGTTTATGAAATCTGATATGAAAGCAACAATCCTCGTCTATCCTTTCACAGCGTTCATTTTTCAATTTTTCTAAATCACTTTCTGGCAGCTTTGATTTTAGAAGTTCAATAAATTGGCTGCATTTTTTTCCTGTTATGCGCGCTTGGAGGATGGTGATCGGATTCCCGAAATGCCCTTCCGTTCTAATCCTTTCTATCTCGCTGTCAAAAAGAAAAAGCGACAGAGCAGTACATACCCTGTCTTCACTTTCTGTTGCCTGAACAATTGCTCGAAGTGTGATATTATTTATATCCATTCACTCTATCATTTGCCTTTGTTCTGGTGCGAACTTAAGCTCGGTCTCGTCTTTTCAGTTCCTCTGCCTTTTGTGCTCTGACCTCTGCCTTTCCTGCCCGCACTTGTCTTTCCCCTGAAAACACGGCCTTTCTGGGTATTATTCGTTATCCATTTCAGGTTCTTGTCGCTTTTAATTACGGGATGGCTTGTATCCACAAGTATGGTCTCGTACCACTTATGCTTGCCGTCCTGGCCAACCCAGTAGCTATTCAAAACCTGCAAATTCGGAAATCTTCTTGCAACGCGCTCTTCAGCTATGCTCTGGATGCTCTTTCCAGGTGTTATTTTGTTCACGCCCATGTGTTTTGTTCTTCGCCCACGCACATATCTTGACTTGCGCCTTCCGCCCCTTCTTACTTTCACACGTGCGACGACTATCCCCTGTTTTGCCTTGTAGCCCAGGGCCCTTGCCCTGTCAAGCCTTGTAGGGTGTTCCACTCTTGTCACTGTGGGCTCTCGTCTCCATTCCTGCCTTCTTTCCCAAAGGAGTTCATCAACGTAGGACTCCTCCGGTTTTTTCCACGCGTCTCTTATGTACGCATACATTGATTTCATTGTAGTCACCTTTGTTTTACGGTTCAGCCCAATAGGGCCACATCCCTGCGGGATCTTATCCCGCCGCTTGGGTGCCATAACTGGTCTCATTGTAGTTAAAGATTCCTGATACCACGAACCATCCGGATTTTTTACCCCAATCTATTTAAAGCTTTAAATACCCTTTATATACTGGTGTTTATGTCAAAATCAACAGAACCAATAAAAACGATAAAGATTGAGAATGTAGTTGCATCAACGGGTATAGGGGCAAAACTTGACCTTAATGAAGTCATCAGGATTCTTGAAGGGGCGGATTATAATAAAGAACGGTTCCCCGGAGTGGTTTACAGGACCGCTTCCCCAAAAACTGCAGCTCTCATTTTCGGAAGCGGGAAAATCGTATGTACCGGGGCCAAGAGCATCGAGGACGTGAGCAGCGGGCTCACAAAGGTTTTTGAAAAATTAAAAGCTATGGGAGTTTCCATCCCGAAGAAGCCAGAGATCACGATACAGAATATCGTGGCATCTGCAGACCTCGGGACAGTGCTTAACCTGAATGCCATCGCCATTGGTCTTGGGCTTGAGAATATAGAATATGAGCCTGAGCAGTTCCCGGGTCTCGTGTACAGGTTATCAAATCCCAAGGTTGTCATGCTGCTCTTCGGTTCCGGAAAACTCGTGGTCACAGGAGGTAAGAAACCCGAGGATGCCGTTGCCGCTGTGGAGAAGATCGTGGAAGAGCTTGATGGGCTGGGGCTGCTGTAGGCCTTATTTTCTTTCTTAAATAGCGAAGCTGGCTGGGAGCTTGACAACCATTATATCCCCCCACGCTACCCGGATGCGCTTCCATCAGGCTCGCCTATGAATACTATACGAGAGAGGATGCGGACAAATGCATAAAATATGCAGAATCGATATTAGTAGAAGTAAGGAACTTCTTGGCAAGATAGATGGGTTTGTTGAGAAACTTGCTTCTAATATCGATATTAAAAAGGTCTATATGTTCGGTTCAGTGGCGCGCAATGACTTTAATAAAGGGAGCGATATCGACCTTGCTATCATAGGTGATTTCAGAGAACGCTTTTTAGACCGCACTGATAAAATTCTTGAAATGACAGAGCTGCCGATAGAACCGCTGTGCTATACGGAACAAGAATTTTAAGAGATAAGAAGAAAAGGGAATCCATTCGTGAATGAAATTCTTAAAGGTAAATTACTCTACTCTGCAAAGGATGGTGCAGCCATTGGATAAAAATATCAAAAATCAGAAAAAACGTGAGATTATCGAAGAGACAAAAGAAAAATTAGATATTAGAGAGCGGGACTTGAAAAATCTGGAAAGGATTAAAAAAGAGCTTTGGAAAAAATAAAAACTAAAATTGTAACATGGCACGCACAAAATCCAAAACTTTCTTCGAACAAGATTATAAAAAATACTGTTTAAATTTTTGGATAATAAATCAGAACAAAAACGAATTTAAAAATTATGCCTGAAAATAACAAAACCGAGGAATTCCTGTTGAAACTTGCGCCCTGCATCGAGCGCGGCGAGCTTGAGGCGTGCGTGGAGGAGGCGGCGCGGCTGGCGGGGGAGATGGGGGGAGAAACTGATGGTTTGGGATGAATGTTAGAATGTTTATCTCATCTTCCAAGTTTATATAACACTGTAAGAACATCAGGTAATTAAGATGAGCGAAATAATCATACAAGTTCCGAAAGAAATTCCAGTATCCAATCTAAAAAGAAAGATCGATGAGCTGGTAAAAGAGGAGGAAATAAAATGGGTTTTGTTTGAGAAATGCATAGAAGAGCTTTCATTGAGTGAGAAAGATATGGAAGAACTGGAAATAGCAAGAGAAGATGCATGGAAAGAAACAAAGAAAAAATACGGCTTGTAGTTGATACCAATATTTTATTGTCGGCTCTGCTAAAAGACAAAACCTTTACGGCAAAATTATTGAAATCCGAATTTTTGGACGTATATTATCCTGAAGATGGATTAAAAGAATTAGAATATTATAAAAAACATATTTATCCTAAAAGAAAGAAAATTTTACAAAGACAAAGCTTTGAGTACGCTTTGAAGTTTATACTCGAATCTGTTCATGTAATACCTGCTGAATTATATTCCAATAGAATGAATTACGCCTATGAAGTAATGAAAAGCATAGATGAAAAAGATACTCCTTTTCTGGCTCTGGCATTGCAGTTAAATTGCGCGGTATGGTCGAACGATAAGCATTTCAAACAGCAGGGTGTTGCGGATGCTTATACTACGGAGGAGGTCGTAGGGCTATTGAAGGCTAAATCCTTATTCGATTTTGAACAGAATGAAAAGTATTAGATGGCTTAACGATTATGGATAACAAAGCTGAGGAATTCCTGAAAAAACTCGCGCCCTGCATCGAGCGCGGCGAGCTTGAGGCGTGCGTGGAGGAGGCGGCGCGGGTGGCGAGGGAGATGGGAATAGGGGCGGAGGATTTACTAGATTTATCTGTCAAGATCGGCCGTGATGAGAAGTATGAGTCTGAATATATAATAACACTTGCGGCGGCACTTGGTCTGGAAGGAGAAAACAAAGCAAGAGCGTATTCTAATGCAGGTATTGCAGCGAATTATATTGGAAAATTCAAAGAATCTGAAGATTACTATAAAAAAGCGATACAAATAGACCCTAAAGATGCTGACGCGCATTACAATTATGCTAACTTACTTGAAGACTTGGGCAGGAAAATTGAAGCTGAAGAACATTATGAAAAAGCAATAAAATTAAACCCGAAAGATGTAGATTTTCATAATAATTATGCACTCCTGCTCGTAGAACTTGGTAAGAAAGCTGAAGCAATACAACACTACAAAAAAGCAATAGAATTAGATCCAAAATATATACGAGCGCAAAACAATTATGCACTCTTACTCAAAAAACTCGGCAGGAAAAACGAAGCTGAAGAATACTTTAAAAGAGTAATAGAATTAAACCCCAAGTATTTGTGGGCACACAATAACTATGCAATTTTTTTGAGGGAAAAAAAATTGTTTATTGAAGCTGAGAATGAGGTAAGAACCTCACTTAAAATTGAACCAACAAACTTCCACGCACATATAATTCTGGGAGATATACTTTCAGATGAGAAATATTTTGAAATGGCGGAGAAGGAATATCATGAGGCATTAAAAAATTCGGCTTCTATTGAGAATGCTTCAATCTCAGAAAATCATAATAAACTCGGCTATGTATACGTGAAATTAAAACAATATGAAAAAGCTAAGAAAGAATTCAAAATGGCGATTGATTTTAATCCAATGAATATGAAGGCAAGGCGCAATCTTCGGGAGCTTGAGAAATTTGATAGCGCAACGAAAATCTCTGGGCAAGAAATCTCCAAAATCCAGATTTTCTTTGCAACAGTAGTATTGTTATATCTAATTATATCTTTTTATTTATTTTTGACTACTACTAAGTTTTCTGATGTGGTATTCGCCGCTCAATCAACCGTTTTAATCGCCCTGCTGATCCTTATTCTCTTATATCACCAGTTCAAAACGTTTAAATTCGGCCCGAGCGGAATTGAAGTCGAAAAAAGTGAATATAGAGAAGCTAAGAGTTCGGCTATGGAAGCAAAATGGAGTCAAGCTAAAGGATTAAAGATAGAGCCTTAATCTCATGACCCCCACCCTCCCCATCCTGGACAACCACATGCACCTAAACCCCTCCGGGCGCTGCCTCGACGCAGTCCGCGAATTCGCGCGCGCCGGGGGTACGCATATCGTCCTTGTATCGCTTCCGCCCTGGTCGCTGGGCATCGAGATAAACGCGCCCGAAGATTACAGGCAGGTGTTTGACAAAGTCCGCAAAATAGCGCGGCGCGCCGAGGAAGCAGAAAAAGTGAAGGTGTTCGTTGTTCTGGGCGTTCACCCCGCTGAGCTTACCAAATACTATGGGCGGCTGGGATTTGAGCGCTCTGTGGAGGTAATGAAAGGCGGGCTTGAAGTGGCGCGCGAATATGTGGATAAAGGTCTTGCCATTGGTTTGAAATCCGGGCGACCTCATTATGAAGTGGAACCAAAGCTCTGGGAAGCCTCGAATGAAATCATGCGCCACAGCTTTGAATTGGCAAAGGATGCTGGCTGCGCGGTGCAGCTGCATACCGAGAGCGCCACTGAGGAAGGATTGGGGGAAATAGTGAGAATAGCTAGAGATGCCGGATTGGCGCCTGAGAAGGTAGTGAAGCATTTCGCGCCTGCAATGGTAAGAACATGCGAGAAATATGGTATTTTTCCAAGCGTGCTGGCTGGTGAAGATGCCATAGAAAAAGCCCTTTCCGAAGGTACGCGTTTTATGATGGAAACGGATTACATAGACGACCTGAAAAGGCCGGGCTCGGTTCTCGGGCCAAAGACCGTCCCGAAAAGGACAAAACAGCTCATTCCGGAATGGGGTGAGGAGCCGTTCTGGAAGATCCATAAAGAGAATCCTGAAAAGGTGTACGGTATCGAGATCAACATTTAAACACACAGCAATTTCATACTTCAACAGGTATTATATTCATTAGAAAATCTATCCGTTATTTATATAGCTATCTTCTAAGAATTAACCCACTCTATATGATTCGGGATTATCTTACGCTTGACGACGTTGATACTGAGGGGAAGACTGTTTTATGCAGGCTGGATCTGAACTCGCCGATGGATCCCACAGGGATCATACTCGACGATAGCAGGTTCAGAAGCCACATTACAACTTTGAGAGGGCTGGAAGATTCTAAAGTCGTCATCCTGTCCCATCAGAGCCGCCCGGGTAAAAGCGATTTTACCACTTTGGAACCGCATTCAAAACTTTTGTCAAAATTAATGCGCAGGAACATAGATTATATCGATGACATATTTGGTTCCCATGCTGTCGAATCCATAAATGGGATGAGCAATGGGGACATCCTGCTGCTTGAAAATTCCCGGTTCTATTCAGAAGAATCCCTTGAGCGTGCTCCTAAAGAACATACCAGAACCCATATGGTAAAAAAGCTTGCTCCGGTTTGCGATATTTTCATAAATGATGCCTTCTCTGTTTCCCACAGGTCCCATCTTTCTGTTACAGGTTTCACTGAGGTTCTGCCGAGCATCGCGGGAAGGGTCATGGAAAAGGAAATAGACTCGCTGAACAAAGGCTTATCCTGCGGCGAACGCCCCTGCATATATGTGCTCGGGGGCACGAAGGTGGACGATTCCATCAAGGTCACAAAGAATGTGCTTGAAAGGGGATGTGCCGACAGGGTCCTGGTCACAGGTGTCGTAGCCAATGTATTCCTTGCCGCATCTGGGGTGAACATTGGGCCCTTGAATTTGAGCTTTATTGAAAAACAGGGTTATAACGATCAGATAAACATAGCCCGCGAACTTCTTTCCCGCTTCGGGGAAAATATCGGGGTGCCAGTGGATGTGGCATTGAATAAAAATGAGAAACGTGTGGAAGAAAAAGTCCAAAATCTGAAAACCGAGCTGCCAATTCACGACATAGGTATCGAAACAATGATCAAATTTTCGCGCGAAATAAGCTCCGCAAAAACAGTGGTTATGAACGGCCCTGCAGGAGTATTTGAAAAAGAGGCGTTTGCCCTTGGAACTCATGAGCTCATGAAAGCCGGGGCAAAATCAGGATTCTCTGTCATTGGCGGGGGGCATATCGCTGCTGCCGCAGAACAGATGGGAATTTCCAGTAGATTCTCCCATGTGAGCACTGGCGGCGGCGCTTGCATTGATTTTTTAGCAGGAGAAAAACTCCCGGGGATCGAGGCATTGAAGGATGCGGCCAGGAAATTCAGACAAAAATAATCCAGAGGGTTTTGACTTTACTGGCAACATGACCCTTCTTGTGGAGGATATTGCTAAAACCCACCCTTCTTTCAGTCATATTCAGCTGAATAATATTCTTATTGCGATATCTCCCTCAAATGGAAGCAGGAATGGTGTTGTCGCAAAAATGCGGCCCATGAGATATGAAGGCGGGTCAAAAACCAGAGTACATCGCGGGATTGAATACATCACGCCTGAAGTAAACATTAATGGAAAAGACATTCTATATATAGTATATTTCCACTTACCCCGTTTCCTCAATCATAAAGATCATAAGAACAAACTTGCGACCGTGTTGCATGAATTATATCATATCTCGCCATTATTTAATGGGGATGTTAGACGATTTTCAGGTAAGAATTACGCCCACGGCAGTTCGCGAAAAAAATATGACAATATTATTAATATCTTTACTGATGAATATATAAAAGCTACAGCACATCCTGAATTAAGTGCATTCTTGGAATATAAATATTCAGAACTCAGGCACAAATATGGTGCAATCAACGGTAATATGATACGGATAGCCCGTTCAAAACCTGTGGTATAAGAGATATATTTCCACAGATATTGAAACCTGAAGTATCCGCATTTGCACTCAGGCGATATCTTTCGTGGTATCGATCTGGATACCTTCTCCCACCTTGAACTTCAGCATCTCCGATGCGGGGGTCCTGCCTCTCAATTTGGGCATTGACAGGCGGCTTGATAGCTTCTCCGAATCCTTGTCAAGGTCTACCTCGAATATTGCATCGCAGGATTTCATTATCTCGTTTTCAAGGTTCCTTTCATGAGTATCTTTGAGGCCGTATAAGAAAGACAGGCAGTTCAGGTCTTTTGTCACTTCGTATATCACATTGATGAGTCTCTTGATTATACCCGGATTGACTTTGAGGTTCAGGTAAAAGGAAAAGGAGTCGAAGATCAGATTTATATCCATTTCCCCTTCTCCTTCCGTCATAATTTTTTTTACGTTTGATTCAGTGAATTCAACAATCTTGGCATCGACGAATTCATTTCCAACATTGTCAACCATCTCTCCATGAGCCGTAAGATAATACGCACTGTAGATATCAACGAATTTAATATTGTCCGTCTTGAAACCATAATTCTTGATGTCACGCAATATGTACTTCGGATGCCTTTCGTTTGAAAAATAATATGTTTTTCGTGCCTGTGTGAACTGATAAAGGAAAACTTCAGCCATGGATTTTGCATCCGCGAATATGTATACGACCGCACCCGATGGTAATCCACCTCCCAGGGTACGATCTAATATAGGGATCGCTGTAGATCGATTGACCTGTTTCGGAACAATTTCAGCGATCGAAGAGCTTGGCTGAACCTCCTGGGATTGTGATATAAGAGTTTGAGCCGAACCTGCCTTTTTTGCTGCTGCCATTTCTTTTCTTCGGATTACTTTTATTACTGTTATATAATAAAGCTAACCATGATAATAATGCATATTCAAATCTACATTATAATGGACGGCAGGAATGCAAACCCGGCTTAAACTTAACTCAAAAAACAGTTACATCTGTAGTATTTTCGCGAGACAGTACCCTATTAAGGATGTTGAGAGAATTGGAGTTCCGGGTTGAATTATAGCTTATTTTTGATTTGTACCATCCGCCGATTTATTTTCGCTCGGTTTCCCGGAATTAATAGATTTCAGGCAGATATCCATCCCTCGCATCGCAGCCTTACTTTCCGGATTCAACGAAAAGGCGGATTTATAGCAAACGAGTGCTTCCTGAACCTGTCCTTTCTTATATAGGGCCCCACCTTTATTGTTCAAGACAACGTAATCCTTTGATTTAATCCGAAGCGCTCTATCATAACATTCGATGGCCTCATCGATTTTTCCTAGCTTGGCAAGAGCAAGCCCTTTATTGTTCCAGATAGTATTATTTTCAGGGTCTATCTGAAGCGATTTATTGAAATATTCTATTGCATCCTGATACTGGCCTTTGGAATACATGGCGTTTCCCAGGACAAGATTTTCATCCGATTTTTTGACATTTGATGGGCCACTACTTTCATGCTGCAGGGGTTTGGTTTTGATATTAACTGATTGGACATCCTGCCCGACCTGGTCCGCCCTGATAACAGATATCTTATCTTCATCTTCCCCAACACGGACAACTACTTTTTCCAAACCATTCTTGGAAGGAGCAGATGAGCTTGAATTCTCATTCGCTTGCATGGGTTTTGGGTCGCGTTTATCAGAAAAAATTTCGGATGGTTGATCTGGGCGCTTTGAGATCAAAGGATCTGAATTTACCACAGGTGCGGGATCTAAAATTAAAGATTTTAAATCAGTTATTGTATTTTCATCTGGTTCCGGTCCGCCAACAAATGGATCCGATTCCATTTTATGCTTTTCAGGTATTGCATTAACTTTTTCAACCGGTTTTGGCTGGAGGGACGAAGTAACCTTATCCTCCGCTGGCATTGTACTTGCGATTTTCAGCAAATCAACTTTTTCTTCGTTTTCCCTCATTCTTGCAATGACAAGCCCTTTGTTGCTCCATATCTTTTCGACTTTTGGATTTATCTCAAGGGCTTTGTCATAAGATTCAACAGCCTCAGGCAGGCGGTTAAGCTTTACAAGCGTCAATCCCCTGTTATTCCATGCAGTCTCATCCTTCGGGTCGATCTCTATGGATTTATCATATGCACGAAGAGCTTCTTCAAAATTGTTACTCTCAAACAGCACATCACCTTTACTGCACCAGGCATCTGCGTCGCGAGGATTCATCTCCAAAAGCTTGTCATAACACGCTATTGCCTCGGAAGTCTGCCCAAGCTGCGCCAGGGTCACTCCCTTATTATAAATCACTTCTCCGTCCCCAGGCTTAAGCTCCAGGGACTTGTCATAACACTTGATAGCATCTGCAAATCTACCGGTTCTAGCCAGCGCAAGGCCTTTATTATTCCATATCTCCGCTGATCTTGGATTTATCTCAAGGGCTTTATCAAAACACTGGATCGCTTCTGCATACATGCTGCTTTCAACCAGAGTATTGCCCTTGTTGCCCCAAGTGTTAGCTGAGTCTGTACCATTGCCACCGGACTTGTCGCTCATCTTTTCCGGAATCGCCTTCTGTTTCGGTGATTCCATGTTTTTGACCGCATTGTCTGGATTGCTTTTCTTTTTTCCTAGTATAAAGTCGGAAAATCCCATAGCTATACTTAATGATATATTAATATTTATCCTTTCTTATGGTTATTATGGTAATGCTCACATTTTTGCATTGACAAATATAGCGTAAAATCAGTAAAAAAATAGTCCCGGGCGGATTCGAACCGTCGTCTCCGGCTCCAAAGGCCAGAAGGATTGACCACTACCCTACGGGACTGGGCTTTAAATCGCAATCAAACTACTTATCTTTTATGATGTACTTATAGGCGGGAAATTTTAGGTCGAAGCCAGAACATTTTTAGCTTTATGATGTGTATCTATTTGTTATGACAGATGAGTCTTGTATTGTTCCTGACACAAGCGTTATCATTGATGGGAGGATTACCTCAAAATTAAAGGCAGGCGAATATAAACCTGCGACCGTGATCATTGCTGAAGCGTTGATAGCGGAGCTGGAAGCGCAGGCTAACAAGGGTAAAGAAATTGGTTTTAAGGGGCTTGACGAGTTAAAAGAACTCAGCGAGATGGCAAAAAAAGATGAGATAAAGCTTAAATTCACCGGGAAAAGGCCATCTCTTGAGCAAATAAAACTTGCTTCTTCCGGTGAGATCGATGCCATTATTCGCGCCGTAGCTGTGGAAAACAATGCGATTTTCATTACCAGCGATAAAGTGCAGGCAGAGGTCGCCCGTGCAAAAGGATTGAATGTGGAATATCTGTATCCAAGAATGGAAGAGTTAAAAGAACTCAGCATAAACAGGTTTTTCACTGAAGATACTCTTTCAATCCATCTAAAGGTCAATGTCCCTCCAATGGCAAAAAGAGGGTCGGTAGGAAAACAAAAACTCATGAAAATCCGGAATGAGGTTTGCACGGAAACAGAGCTTCATGCAATAACCAGAGAATTAATAGAGAGGACGAAGCGTGACCCTGACTCGTTTCTGGAGATAGATTATTCCGGTGCAACAGTGTTACAGATAGGTTCAATGCGCATAGCTGTGGCCCAGCCTCCGTTTTCAGACGGAATGGAAATAACGGCAGTAAGACCGATTGCAGTGGTGCGCCTTGATGATTACAGGCTCGGGAAGGAACTTAAGGATAGAATTGTGGAAAAGCAGAGGGGAATCCTTGTCGCCGGCCCACCCGGCGCAGGAAAATCCACTTTTGCTGCCAGTCTTGCAGAATTCCTTCACAAGCAGGATTTTATCGTGAAAACTATGGAATCACCGCGCGATCTGCAGGTTTCTGACGCCATAACCCAGTACGCACCATTAGAGCGCGACATGGAAAAAACAGCTGATATTATGCTACTCGTTAGACCAGATTATACGATATATGATGAAGTCAGGAAAACAAAGGATTTCCATGTTTTCGCAGATATGAGGATGGCAGGCGTAGGAATGATAGGCGTGGTACATGCCACGAGAGCAGTGGATGCGATCCAGAGACTGATAGGGCGCGTTGAACTCGGGATCATACCCCAGGTCGTGGATACCGTTATTTTTATTGAAAAGGGGGAAGTTGCAAAGGTATACGATATTGAATTCACGGTGAAAGTTCCGAGCGGGATGGTGGAACAGGATCTGGCCAGGCCTGTGATAACAGTGGCAGATTTCGAGACATGGAGTGTTGAATATGAAATATACACCTACGGGGAACAGGTCGTAGTGATGCCTGTAAGCGAAATTAAAGAAAAAAGGCCAGGCACCTGGACACTTGCCGCAGATGCCATGAGGAAAGAGATTCAGAAGTTCACCCGCGGCTCCGTGGACGTAAAAGTTGATTCCGATTCTTCCGCTACAGTATATATGGATGAGGAAGATATCCCCGGTGTTATAGGGAAGGGTGGAAAGAATATTGATCAGATCGAGAAAAGGCTGGGTATTCATCTGGAGATCCGCGAGAGAGAACGCACGGAAAAAGGTAAAAAGACAGTTGAAAGGAAGAGCGGAATCTCAAGTTTCATCCCAAGAGTGGAGAGAACAAAAAAATTTGTGATTCTGAATGTGGCAGAATTATCGGGTCAAACTGTGGATGTGTATAGCGGGGAGGATTATCTTTTTACCGCCACAGTCGGGCGGAAGGGAGATGTCAAAATAGGAAAAGACATGGATGAAGGATACAGGATAATGGAAAATCCTTCCATTGTAACTTTGCGCCCGGGGCATAATTAAGGTTATGACAGATTATTAATAAAAGCATAGCATTTTATCCCGATACATGAAATGCCAGCGATGTAATAAAACAGCGGTCTTATTCCAGAAATACTCCAATGCCCACCTGTGCAAAGTACATTTTATCGAGGATGTGGAAAGAAAGGTCAAGCGGGATATCAGGAAATTCAGAATGGTCGGAAAGGGGGAAAGGATCGCTGTCGCATTGAGCGGTGGAAAGGATAGCACTGTTCTTCTCTACGTCCTCAATAAGATCTTTCAAAATAGGAAAGACCTCGAAATTTTTGCCATTTCGATCGATGAAGGGATCCATGGATACAGGGAACATACGCTTGAACACGCTGTAAATCTCACCAACGAACTTGGAATTCCTCTCACGATAAAATCATTCAAGGAAGGTTTCGGCATAACTCTTGATGAGCTTACCCGCAAAAATGAACATGCTGCCTGTACTCCGTGCGGAGTGCTGAGGAAAAACCTCCTGAACAGAGCCGCTCGAGAACTCGGCGCAGATAAGCTGGCTATGGGTCATAATCTGGATGATGAATCCCAGACCATTCTGATGAACTACCTGCGGGGGGATGTGGATAGGCTGAAAAGAATGTCAGGGGAAATGCAGCCCGGCCTGGTTCTGAGGATCAAGCCGCTTCGAAGCATCCCTGAAAAAGAGGTGGCTCTCTACGGGTTCTTAAATAAGCTGCCCCTGAGCACGGATGAATGCCCGTATGCCGGGCAGGCGCTTCGTAATGAGATTCGCGGGATGATAAATAATTATGAGATAAAACATCCCGGAACAAAATATTCTTTGCTCGCGGGATTTGAGGCTATCTCGGAATCGCTGCGCTCGGCAGGCACACCGATAAAGCAATGCGAAATATGCGCTGAACCAAGCAGCGAGAGCATATGCAAGACATGCAAGCTGCTTGGAAAGTAAATGACACGATGAATCCATTACCTTCACTTTTTTGCATACTTCATCAGGGATCGAAGAAGCGGCTTGAGATTCTCTGGGACAGACGGTTCACTCAACTCGACTGTATGCTCTTTACCTTCAATTTTAGCCGTAAGGCTGTACTGGAAGTAATCCGCACCTCGTTTCGGGGGCGCGAACTTTGCCGGCATCTTGAAAAAATCGGCTGATTCCAGCAATTCCAGCAGCTTTTTGGCTTCCTCAGCAGGGAGCGATTCGGTATCCAGCGTAACCTCTGTCCGTATACCCGCAAAGCCGCCACTTCGTTCCAGATGAATCAACATACTGTCATCCACAATCCTTATCCTTTAATTACTATTTCTTTGCACTCACATTGATCCCGACCGCTGCCCAGCCTTTTTTCACAGCTCCCTGCTCTTTGCTCCCTGCGCCGAACACAACCCCCGCCACCTGGAAGGTCTTGTTCGCAGCATCCTGGAAATTGGATTGGGGCCTGAGTCTGTCCCTCATTGTGATATACCATATCTTCCCTGCCTCTTCCCAAGCATTTCCACCGATCTCGATTGCGGTCATGCAGAATGCACGGTTCGGTATCCCTGAGTTTATGTGCACTCCTCCGTTATCTTCTGATTGAGGCAACTTCTTGAAATTCTTCATATTCCCGGGTTGCGGGTCCTTGCCGAGCTTCGGGTCATCATAGGCGGTTCCCGGATCTTTCATCGAGCGCAGAGCTTTGCCATTTACGCTTGAGGTAAAAAGACCTTCACCGATAAGCCAGTCTGCCTCATCAGCTGTTTGGTTGAGCGAGCGCTGTTTCACGAGAGAACCGAAGACGTCAGATATTGATTCATTCAGCGCGCCAGGCTGGTATGAATAAACAAGCCCTGCCTCATTTTCGGTAACGCCATGTGTCAATTCGTGCCCTATCACGTCTATGGATATAGTAAACCGATTGAATAATTTCCCGTCGCCATCGCCGTAGACCATCTGCCGCCCGTCCCAGAAAGCGTTGTCGTAATCCTGCTCGTAATGCACGCTTGAGTTTATGCACATGCCCTTGTCATCGATAGAGTTCCTCCCGTATACATCATTGTACATATTATACGTGGCTTCTGCGCCATCATAAGCCTCTTTTGCGGCCGGGTCGCTGCCGTTACCCGGATCCTGGATCGAATCCCCTGGAAGTGTCTGTCCTTCCTTGGCGTCATATACATTCAGGCACTTCACGCCGCTCACAGGCGTTGCGACATAGAATTCACCGAACGCTTCGCGCCGACCGCGTATCTTTTCGGATATCATCAAATGCCTTAACGCCATTTCGCGCTGCTTATCATCTCCCCTCTTTGCGAGCTCCTTAAGCATATGCGGAGGGATAATGCTTCGAACAGTTGTTCCCATTCTTTCCGTAGTTCCCACATTTTTAGGAAATCTCATTTCCAACCTCTTTTTCAACATATTTTCCTCCCTTTTATATCCAAAAGGTCAGTTACTGTAAACTGCCTTTTAGAAGCGTAAACCTGTAATTTTCATAGACACCTTTGGTCAAAATTGAGCTTCGTCATTCCTTTCCTATTTTACCTTTTTCGGCTTTGGTTTAGGTTTGGGCTTTGGCTTTGGTTTAGGCTCAGGTTTGGGTTGCCCTTTTATGAGTTCGAAAGCCGCGCGCGCCTGGATTATCCCGTATCCCGACTCTGCATCAAAACCCGTTCCGGCGATATCTTTAGCTGTTTTTCTCAATACGGCTTTTGCCTCTGCATGTGTCAGCGTGGGCTTGGCACATTTTAGAAGACCGATAACTCCCGCCACTATCGGTGTCGCTGCCGATGTCCCGGTATCGGGATCGTTGTATCCTTTAAAATGCGTAATCCCGCAGAAGTCGGGTTTTTCATTTGATAGGGCTGCAGGCCCCTGGCTTGAATAGCCTGCAAGCTCTCCCTTGACATTCACCGCGCCGACTGTTATAACCTCCGGATGCCCATTCGCACCCCAGATACTACGCCCTTGGCCTTCATCCGAACCACACCTTGGATCTTTGTCCTTGCAATTCTTGCCGCAATTCCCGGCACTGAAGCAGACTATTATTCCTTCCCTTATCGCCTCAACGGCTTTTCTCGTGAAGGGATGGTTGGGATCCCTCGCATAATCGGGAGCCCACGACTCCTGGTAACAGTTCCAGCTATTTGAAAGAATATGCGGGGTGCCGTCTTTCCTGTGGCGCTCAATAGCCCACTGGAACCCGGCTATAGCATTGGAAATCGCACCGCCGATATCAGGAAGGCTTCCAGGCGGGTTCTTAAGAACCCCAATATCATAAATTCTTGCTTCGGGGCACATCCCTGTTGCATCTGTAGCTGTCATGTTGCCGTGCCCGCCTTCTGCTCCATAGCGGGAACAATTCGGGGGCGACCAACCGTCAACCACGATATCAGAAGACAGGGCATTGACACCATCATCGCATATCCCTATGACGATGCCTTTTCCCCGTACCCCTTTTGCCCATATTTCATCCACGCCCAAATATCTGGCAACACTGTCAATGTCCCCTTTTGATGTGTCCGTATCACAATCATAGGAAGGCTCTATTCTTGCATCAGTCCAGACCTTGATGACATTTGGTTTGGACTCAAGTTCTTTTTCCTTTCCCTCCTCTATCTCACCCCGCACAAGCATAACGGTTTCATTGGAGGCAGCGAAGCTCGCAGCAAGATAGTCAGGCGGATTCACAGGAACTGGTTTGGAATCTTTATCTAATTGAAACCCAGGTATGTCAAGCTGAGAAACCAGATCAATTGCTGATGCAGCTAATCTGGATTCTGGTACCTTCGGTATCCTTATCTCTACAATAACTTTTTTTTTAACCATAGACTTACCTCCACTCTAAAACTTTCTTATCCACTCATGTTTCAGGTAAAACTTCTTGGCTTATGCGCTTTGGAAATTCGCCACCTTCCAGTTTAGACTAATTCATCATCATGTATTAAACTTTCGGTTAGGACAAATTTTTTTTAGAATGTTCGGCTAAAGATTAAAGCATTCTTTTCTTGGCGGAACATATCCCACTCGCTTCTCGCGCACGGGACACAGATGTGCAGCGTGTCTGTTCAACGATAAGCTCGTTTAGTTCACGCTGATTTCAATAATATGTTCTCTTGAAAGGACCTTTTCCCATGACCGACGCTGCACAAAGCGAATTGTTGCCTGCCCTGATTCCCTAGCCTCAACTGTAACCATCACATCCTTGCTATAACCAGGGGGCAATATTCTTTTAGCCTTTTTCTGGTCATCTACAAATTCCAATGATACAGAAACCACCTTTTTTGTTTCTTCAATCGAGTACTCCCAATTATATCCTGCTGCTCCCAGTCCTTTTAGCCTGAATGTATATTTTTCTCCGGCCTTAAGCTCAATCTTGGCTGGCACTTCCATTTGGGTGGAACCTAAAATCCTGCCTCACGTCTGATCGTCCAGAAATCGTCAGACAAATTCCTGTTCCCAAGATAGTCATAAGGTATTGTGAAGTAGCCTTTCATGCCCCAATCTTCCCCCCAGGAGTTGCGTACGATAAATCGTTTCGTGGAATCGTTATAACCCACCCCCACCACAGCATGGCCACCTACCTGCTGCTCGCCAGACTGAGGCATTGGTACTATGCCCGTCTGGGCGACTTGCTGGGACTCAAAACTTTCGTATACTGAAAAGCCAAATACAAATGGATATCCATCCGCAAGGCAGGCCCGCATTTCATCGACTGTCTGGATGCGCTGGTATGATGTAATTTTATGGCTTGCAGCCTCTTTGTAACAGGGTGGGCTTGGCTTCACAGTGAACTTCGAAATGTCATAAGGCCAACAATTTTCTGAACACACTCCCTTTTTGGCAAGAGTCTTTATCCCATCGCGGATCTGGGCGCCTGAATCCGACGCTACTGTATGTTCAAAGGCGCGTTCATCGTAGTATATAAACAGTCTGCTCAATTCGATATAGGGAACTTTGTCCTTCATTTCCAGGAATTCCAGTGCACCCGCAAGGGCATTTCCTGTACAACTGCCGAGTTGTCCCTGGTCTTCGACTTTGGAACATCCGGGACGCAGATCGACGGACGATGGTAGTTTGGCTGGTTTTCGAACTGCACTATACATAAAATCCCGATGATCGGGTAAGTCAGGCACCCACCCGTAACCGGATTTTTTCGTTCCACTACTCTTTGTTGTTGTAACTTTCTTTTGTTCTGGCATATATTTCACTCCTTTTAAATTTCTTTTTAATTTTTAAGCTCTATTACTTTGCTCTTATCAGCGTTTCGTTTTGAAGAATCCGCTGGAAGACGTATTTTTCATAATCTGCTGCCAGATCCACACCATCCACGACCAGCAGATTTTCATCGTTATGCTTCTCTGCGTTAGTCGTCCAGTTGAAGCTACCGGTGCATATTGTCTTCCCATCGAAGATGCCGATCTTATTGTGCATCAAAGCCGTCTGGCGAACTGCGAGGCGAACATCGATCCCTGCCTGTGTGAGTGCTTTTATCATTGCAGCTTGATTCGCATTCTTGCTCTCCGTTGCGTCCGCCAAGACCGCAACCTTCACACCCCGTTTATTGGCGGCAATCATTGCATTGACAATCTCGGGCTCGGTCAGGGAATATATGGCAATATGAGCCGTCTTCTTTGCCTGGTTGAAAAGGCCGATAACTGCCCCTGCGCAGTCAAACTTGGAATCATTCGTGGCCGGGGTAGTTCCTAGACTGAAAAACACACCTCGAACAGTCCCGGTTGCTGGCAAAGTTTCCATTTTCCTCCTTTTTATACAATTATAAAGATGTGGAATAAGATGTAGAGAAATAAATTTACAAACCCCATTTCTCCTCATCATGTAAAATTGTTTTCTTAGTATTTATCAATTTTGGTTCGACTGGATGGCAATCGCTCCCGGCTACGAAAGTGAGTTGTTTGAAATAGATCTATCCAGAATTGTGTGAGTATTGAAAAATGCCCGGAGCTTCATTATGAAGGATAGCCTTGCCATATATACTGCATCGGGTCTGATTAAGACGGATGAGACAATAACCAATCTTCAAGATTTTCCTGTCTGAAGCATTTGATCCGATTTTTTTCGTCTATCTTGATAGACCTCCAGTAAGGCGTACCGGTATTTTTTCCCTGGTGAGGGCCGCAAGCTGCAGTTATCACCAGAAAAGGCTTTTTTTCATCGAACTGGCCGGGGTTGCTGCTATATTTATCATGGTAAATCCGGATTTTATTCTCCTTTACTTCTTTATCGTATCCTACTCCAAGCCTGAATTCCGCGTCCATATGAACATGCCCCGAAAGAACAAGATCAACCTTCTCCAGATCGTTGCTTACTCTCTGGCTTTTTTTATCGGGATTCTCTCGTAAACCCTGACAAAGGAAAAAGAACTGGCTCAGAAAATGGTTGATAGTTCCATGGGTAAGATTGCATTTGTCTTCCGGGATGTACTCATGTGTTTTGCTTTCGAGCAACATATCCATATTACATTTTGGATCATTGTTTACAGGCGGGGAGTGGAGACCAAGAATTATTCTCCCGCTCTTTGCATTTTGCTTTTTAAGACTTACTGTGGAAAGGACTTTATCCAGCCACACGATCTGTGACCAATTATAGTATGCTTCCCTATCATCGAACGCCATTGTATCGGGTGAAATTCCAATCAAATTGTCCTGGATACTTACTTTTTTCAAATCCTTTAACTCCTTTCCATCCATAAGGTCCCCGGCCCTGATTGTCACTACATCCGCGCCTGTATCCATCAGAATAAAGTGGTTATCCCCGATGCTGAATGCATAATCAAAATAGGGATTTATATTCGTGAAATAATAATGCATTGCCTTAACTTCGGCATGAAGAGGGTTATCAATCAAAAAATCCATCCACTTTCTTATGTGAAATTCAGCAAACCACTTTACTGCAACAGGTGTTGCCAGCCCGATCAGAGCCGCGCCGAATGAGAAAAATCTTCCAACTGCTCCTCCCAAACCCATCAATCCAGTAATGCCCAATGGGCTCAAAAGACCTCTAAGCCAACTTCCTTCCAATACGCGAACGGAGTTGATTGACCATTTTTCGTCCAGTGCATCTAAGTTCAACCTCTTTAAGGACTCCTTTGTCAATTCGTCGGATAAATTCTTGCGTTCATCCAAGGGGTATTCAGAAGAATCGAAGGATTTGTAATTGAAATTCTCAGCCTCAGTTTCCCTGAGACCAAAATTTTCACATGCGCCCGACCTCCCTGGGACATAATGCAGCAGGCTATACGGATGCAAACGCCAGTCATGGTTGCCAGTTGATGTAAATACTGCAACCTTTATTCCACGATTGAACATGTCAGGCTCTTTATCACCGCTGCGCAACCGGAAACTTTTGTTGATTTCAAGTCCTGTTACCATTTCGATAAATATTTTCCAATTGTTTTCCGATTGGCTGATTTCATCCTCCCAGCCATGACCCGCAAAATCTACTATATCTCCTGTTATCATTACAAAATCCAGTTCTCCCCTCTCTGCCAGCTCATTAGCTACGTGAATGAATTTCCTGAAGTTGTCGTTGAAGTTGATATACTTCTCTTCGATCTCTTTCCTGCTCCTGACACCTTTCCTGCATTCTTTCAGTACCTCTCCCAGAATTTCATCGTTACGCTGAGCGAGATGGAGATCGGTCAGATGGATAAAATTGAGACCATTTGTATAAGTCTCGACAAATTGAACAGCATGATAGTTTACGTTTTTGGTATTGGAATTGGTATAAACTAGATCGTACAGAGTTGGTGCCCATCCGCCATTCCTGCCCTTCCGCAAGATTTTTTCATATTCACGCTCTTCCGAATCAAGGGTCTTCGGCGCTGTCTTGATCAGCCAGTATCTTGTCCCTTCACCAAATACGTTATAGTGAACCTCACTATTTATGAGCAATTGCGTCTCCTCAGGGCTAGCAAAATCAAAGAGTTTATTCCATTCGATCATTTCCTTTGGGTCATCGAGAACTTCCAGGTCAATCTGACTCTTCAAATCTTCCGGATAAGAGGATACAAGCTTGAATGCATCTTTAAATGAGTCTTTTGAATAAAAAATAAAATCATTATTCTTTTCTGCGATAATTATATCAATAGTCACTTTTCCATGAAGGATTTCATCGACTGAAATTATCTTAGGACAGCCTAAATTTGGGTTTATGATTGAAAAAAATTGTTGCGGTATTATGTTTTCCCCTCGTAATATTATTTGACCAAGTATTATATTAACTTAACTCACTTCATCTGAGGGTTCATGAAATCCCGCAATGCAAGCCCATCAGGTTGATTTTCAACACTAAAGCGTATTGAAATATTACAATAATCTTGAAACTGACCAATTCAATATTTCATCCATGAGTTCTGGCCTTGAGATGAATATATCCGTGCCATGCGAGCTTCCCTGAATGATATTCAGTCTCTTATCGTCCGGAAATATATCGTACAATATCCTGCCACTATCTCCAGATTTGGTATCCCCTTCACTCGAGAGGATATACACCGGGCCTGAATATTTGCTTGCAAGCTCAGGTGTCTTTATTCCCCTGTAGTCAAGACCCGGAGATAACAGCACGAGCAGCCTGACATCCTTATCCATCGATGCGTGCCAGATGGCAAGATTTGCACCTATGCTCGCACCGGCAATCGCAAATCTGGTTGTGTCGGCCCCTTTAATTTTAAGGAATTCCCTGGCCGCGGCTATATCGATGATCGATTCTTTGTGATCCGCATCCTTAAAATCTTTATAATCTATTTTCTTACCGTTCTTGTAAATGCTCTCGCCGTGCCCCCGCAGGTCGATTGAAAGAGCCTCAAAACCTCCTTTTTCAAGACGAGATGCGAAATCGTTCCAGCTCTCTTTGGTAGCCGGCATCATATGCAGCAGAAGAAATGCCGGTGCATGTTCTTTCTGGGGTTTGAAATAATTGCCAGCGATCGTGACCCCGTCTTTTGTCTTGAAATTGACTTTTTCCATATTCTACATATCAAGATTGTGGAGATATTTTAGACTGGCTGTCCCTTCCTCCACGGTCCTCGCCTCGATCACGAACCTTCCTTTATATCCGTCGAATTTCCCCATGACTTCATCCCATTTTATGTTGCCTTTACCGAGTTCGAGATGGTCATCGCGCCTTCCCTTATTATCATGAAGATGGACATGGATTACCCTACCCAGGTCTTTCAGGAACTCACTTACCATGCCGTTTGTATGGGCATGTCCCATATCAAGCGTGAGTCCTGCATTCTCCCGCTCAAGAGATTCTATCATCCCCAGGATCTCACCGGGCTGCTTTCCAAAAATATGCTGCATGTTAACCATATTCTCAACCCCTATGGAAATGCCGTAATCGCCTGCGAAATCGCATACTGACCGCAATCCTTCAATATTCTGCCGCCACGCCATCTCCGGAAGCTGCATGCCAAGGGGCGACAGGTGCCCCGGATGGACTACCGCAAGTTCTATAAAATCAGATGCTCTTTCAAGACATTTGCACATCTGCCTCGTGGTCTCTTTCCAGATGGGATGGTTCAGGCTGGCAAGATTCAGGTCTGAAAAAGGGAGATGGAGCGTGAGAACAAGATCTGTGGTTTCGACAATGTTCCTTATTTTTGAGAGCGTTTCATCATTTAACTGCTGCTTGCCTTCGCTAACCACTTCCCAGCCTGTAAAGCCCAGTTCTTCAAGGTCATAAGCCCAGTCAAATGGGTCATTTACGAGCGCTAGGGATGAGAAACTGAGTTTCATGGCGTCCCTTATTTGCCTTCATCATATAAGGATTATTTGCATAAACCTGGGAAAAGTAAGGATCAATTCTACCTTTAGTTTCAGCTCCCTTCACATATTATTATTTTCCAGCGCCATCACCAATACCCTGGAAACGCCACCTACGTATGTAGAAACGTTTGGGGCTAATGCTTACTCAGATCAGTTATGTAACCTCAATATAAGGCAAAAATATAGATTAATCACTAATAAATAATAAAAAAGATACGGGCAGCGATATTGTAATATCTGCGCCCGTTTTGCATTTATTTAATATCTCTTTGGTTTATGGTTCTGGTAGCATTCTCTGCAGTATACCGGCCTGTCGCCGGATGGTTTGAATGGTACTTCGGTTTCCTGATGACAGTCTGCACAGGTTGCTTTGTGCATCTCTCTCGGACCACTCGGTCTGAAACCGCCGCTGCCTCGATTTTCGTAATTCATGTATGTATCTCCGTTGATTTAATTTTCTTAGTTCTTTTCAGCAAGGGCTGCAATTGCAAATTTTCGCATGACCCGCTCGATCTTTATCGTTACATGGTCTCCGATCTTCGTGTCTGGCACAAAAATCACTAAACCCTGTATATGTGCTATTCCATCTCCCTCTCTGGCAATGCCATCAATTGTGACATCATGGACACCGCCGGCTGAGACAGGAGAATTTCTATCTTGTTCTGTAAACAATTCTTAACCTCTGTTTATTTAATCAATCTACCTAAAAAAGCAAACACAGATGGGATAATCCCAGGCTCTATAACTTACCTAATAAGCCAACTGACAGAATATTCATAGCATCATGTTCCTATATAAACTCTCTGTATACCTAGGTGGTTACCAAAGGTGGTTACCAAAACCCCCTTGAAACCGTTGGTAACTTTTTTTTCACCCCCTATGTAAGATATGCAACAGAGGAAAGATTTTCTTTTATCCCACGCTGCAATCTCGCAAAAGCTACTGCCAGCATGACAATACAACAC